>NZ_JADDYK010000036.1:181386-205719 GCF_015163615.1 Vibrio sp. OPT18 | reverse complement strand
CCAGCCTCTACTACAACGTGATCAACACCGATCGCTCTATAGGCGCTCGTATCTCAGGTGAAATAGCGAAACGCTACGGCAACCAAGGTATGGCGGGTTCACCGATTAAGTTGTACCTCGATGGTACAGCAGGACAATCCTTTGCAGTTTGGAACGCCGGTGGTGTCGAGCTGTATCTGACGGGTGACGCCAATGATTATGTCGGCAAAGGCATGGCGGGCGGTAAGGTGGTTATCAAGCCTCACCAAGGCACTGCATTTGTTTGTAACGAAGCGACCATCATCGGTAATACCTGTTTGTATGGCGCAACCGGAGGCAAGCTATTTGCAGCAGGTACCGCAGGCGAACGATTTGGCGTACGTAACTCAGGTACTGTAGCGGTTATTGAAGGCGCAGGTGATAACGCTTGTGAGTATATGACGGGCGGTATTGTTGCCATTCTTGGCGCAACCGGAGTCAACTTCGGCGCCGGTATGACAGGTGGTTTTGCTTATGTAATGGATAAGAACGAAGACTTCCAAGGCCGAGTGAACAACGAATCGGTTGAGGCACTTTCTCTGTCTGACCTATACATCCACCAAGAACATCTGCGTGGTTTGATTGCAGAGCACTTAGAAGAGACAGGTTCAGTACACGCTGAAGCAATTCTGGCGAACTTTGATGAATGGATTCCGAAGTTCTACCTAGTGAAGCCAAAGACGGCGGATCTCAACACCCTGCTCGGCCACCAAAGCCGCAGCTCTGCTGAACTTCGTGTTCAAGCGCAATAATTGGAAGGAGCCAATAATGAGCCAGAATGTATACCAATTTATTGATGTGAATCGCGTAGATCCAGCGAAGAAACCAATCAAGATACGTAAGATTGAGTTTGTAGAGATCTATGAACCTTTCACTAAACAACAAGCCAAAGCTCAAGCTGATCGCTGCTTGGACTGCGGTAACCCCTACTGTGAATGGAAGTGCCCAGTCCACAACTACATCCCTCAATGGCTCAAGCTTGCCAATGAAGGGCGCATTATCGAAGCCGCTGAACTGTCTCACCAGACCAACAGCCTGCCAGAAGTGTGTGGCCGAGTTTGCCCTCAAGACCGCTTGTGTGAAGGCTCTTGTACCCTCAACGACGATTTCGGCGCAGTCACCATTGGCAACATTGAAAAGTACATCAATGACAAAGCGTTTGAGATGGGCTGGAAACCAGACATGTCGCATGTCGAATGGACCGACAAAAAGGTCGCAATCATTGGCGCAGGCCCTGCCGGTCTTGCTGCTGCTGACATCTTAGTTCGAAACGGTGTAAAGGCCGTAGTATTTGATCGCTACCCGGAGATCGGTGGCCTGCTCACGTTTGGTATCCCATCGTTCAAACTCGAGAAAGGCATCATGGAAAACCGTCGCCGTATCTTTAGTGGTATGGGTGTCGAATTCAAGATGAATACCGAAGTCGGTAAAGACGTTCAACTACAACAACTGGTCGATGACTATGATGCTGTTTTCTTGGGTGTCGGCACCTATAAAAACATGCGTGCAGGTTTAGACAACGAAGATGCACCGGGCGTTTATGATGCACTGCCATTCCTTGTTTCCAATACTTACAAGGTCATGGAACTGGATAACCCAACACCATTCATCGACATGAAAGGCAAAAAAGTGGTTGTGCTCGGTGGTGGTGATACCGCGATGGACTGTGTCCGAACCTCAATTCGTCAGCATGCAGCTAATGTTGTTTGTGCTTACCGCCGAGATGAAGCCAATATGCCGGGCTCTCGCCGTGAGGTGAAGAATGCGCGTGAAGAGGGTGTGAAGTTCAAGTTCAACCTCCAACCTATTGGCTTAGAGCTTAACAGCGCTGGTCACGTGGTTGGCGTTAAATTCGTAAAAACCGCTTTGGGTGAACCTGATGAAGCAGGCCGTCGTCGCCCGGAACCCGTTGAAGGCAGTGAGCATGTTCTTGAGGCTGATGCCGTAATTATGGCATTTGGTTTCCAACCTCATACGATGGAATGGTTAGAACCTTTCGGTGTTGAACTCGATCAGTGGGGTCGCATCAAGGCTCCGGGCCAACAAGAGTTTCAATACCAAACCACCAACAGCAAGATCTTTGCAGGTGGCGATGCGGTTCGAGGATCTGACTTAGTGGTGACCGCTATCGATGAAGGCCGTAAAGCAGCGGAAGGGATATTGGATTACCTAGAAGTGTGACTAATCTAAAGTTTCCGCTATTAATCAAGCCGTTACTATAAAAAGAGGATCCGTATATGGATCCTTTTTTAAGTTCGATACGTTTTACCAACGGCATAACAAAGAATACGTAAAACAATCGCAAATTAACGAATACCGAAAACTACAATTAAAATTAAAACAACGCCATAGGAAACACTATGAAAAAAGCCGCTCTCCTCTCTCTATCTCTTTTGACTTTAACCGCTTGTAGCCAAGGAATCACGGACATGAAAGACAGAACTTCATCACCTTGTGGAGACAAACCAAACTGCGTATCAACTCAAGATGACCGTGAGCAGCACGCATTGGCCGCGTTTGAGTTGTCAGATTCAGCGAACTTAGATGCGATTGAGCAGGTTGCGCTAACCTTATCGGGATCGAAAACTGCGAGTAAAACAGAAGATTATCTGCGTGTTGAATGTACCTCTCGCATCATGCGCTTTGTCGATGACTTAGAGCTTAAGATCACGGATGGCAAACTGATCGTGCGTTCAGAGTCTCGTACTGGCCATTCTGATTTTGGCGTAAACCGAAAACGAGCTGAACAACTTCGTGCTAGCTTGAAAAGCGAAGGCCTAATCAAATAGATAAAAGAATACGCAGATAAATCGCTGCTATTCGGATGAGAAGTGCCTCTGGGCAGTCGCTCGACACTTCTTATCCATGCTACAATTTCGCTCTACTGTTTAAATATTATTTATTAAGAGACTACACATGAAAATCGGCATCATTGGCGCAATGGAGCAAGAAGTTGCGATCCTAAAAGCAGCAATTTCAGACATTACTGAAGTTAATAAAGGCGGTTGTACCTTTTTCTCTGGTCAGCTAAATGGTGTTGACGTTGTTTTGCTTCAATCTGGCATTGGTAAAGTAGCAGCGGCTGTTGGTACTTCAATCCTACTAAGCGAATACCAACCAGATGTCGTTCTTAACACGGGCTCTGCTGGCGGTTTTGATTCAACACTGAACCTTGGCGATGTGGTTATCTCTACTGAAGTTCGTCACCACGATGCAGACGTTACAGCTTTCGGTTACGAAATCGGCCAAATGGCAGGTCAACCTGCAGCGTTCAAAGCTGACGACAAACTGATGGCTGTTGCTGAACAAGCTCTAGCTCAAATGGAAGATAAGCATGCCGTTCGCGGTCTTATCTGTACTGGCGACGCATTTGTTTGCACAGCTGAACGCCAAGAGTTCATCCGCAAGCACTTCCCATCTGTTGTTGCTGTAGAGATGGAAGCATCGGCTATCGCTCAAGCTTGTCACCAATTCCAAGTACCATTCGTGGTTGTTCGTGCAATCTCTGATGTTGCAGACAAAGAGTCACCAATGAGCTTCGAAGAGTTCCTGCCACTAGCAGCACAAAGCTCTTCTGAAATGGTTATCAAGATGGTTGCCCTACTAAAGTAAGCGACTAGACATGCAAACACTGTTTGATCAGGTATTTGCAAATGGCGTGCTCCTTGTAATGTGGGGAGCACTGCTTTTTCATTTGGTTTTACCTATCCCCCATGCCGCACACCCCACAACCTTATGGCATAAGTTTGCTGAGCTTTTAGCAAGCAAGGTTAATAACAACCACAACTATTCCCAAAGTTTAATCTCAGGAACATTAGCCTGGGGGTTAATGGTACTGCCAACTCTGGTTATTCTATTGGCACTGCAACCATTGGTTTGGCAATCTCAACTGTTTGAATTGGCACTGTTATTACTCGCGATTGATTGGCGCAATAATGAAAAGCTGGCTAACCAACTGATCAAAGCACTTGGCCGAGAAGATAAAGCGGCCGCTCGTCAGTTACTGGCTCCGATTGTCAATCGTCAAACCGAATCACTTTCGTCACTTGGCCTAGGCAAATCCGCCACAGAAACCATCATCATGGGTTACGCTCGTAACGTAGTTTGCGTGTTGTTCTGGTACGCCATTGGTGGTGGAATCGCTGCGTTAATGTATCGCCTTGTGGTCGAGTTAGCTCGAGCTTGGTCGCCAAGTCGCAAGCAATTTTCTCCGTTCGGCTCAACGGCGATCAAGATAGTCGCGATTCTAGAATTTATACCGATGCGTTTGTTTGCTTTGATGATCGTATGTGGTGATAAAGCAACGTACACATTTAAAATGATGCTAGTCCAAAGTCGCTCTTGGCCCCTACCCGGCCCAGCCTGGTTGATCACGGCTGTTGGCAACAAGCTTGAACTATCATTGGGTGGCCCTGCGATTTACGACAACACCAAAGCCATTCGCGCAAAATTAGGCGGAAGAATCGCACCGTCAGCTCTGCATCTATCTCAGGTTCAGAAACTACTCTTTGGTCGCATCGCTATCTGGATCTTTTTACAAAGCCTAGCCTTACTATTTATTCACCAAGGGATTTAGAGTGAAACCTTCAGTACTTGTTACAAGCCTTACTATTTTGTCTTCCAGCTTATGGCTGCCTTTATCATTTGCAGAAGAAGCACCACTGACTCAAGAACAAGTACAGCCGGCTCAACGCGTGGTCAGCCTTGCTCCTCATGCCACTGAACTCGCGTACAGCGCAGGTTTAGGTAACAGCCTTGTCGCCGTAAGTGAACGAAGTGATTACCCACCACAAGCCGATAAGCTTGAAAAAGTGGCAAACTATCAAGGCATCAAGGTTGAGAAGATCATCGCACTGCAGCCTGATTTGATTCTTGCGTGGCCTGCAGGTAACCCGCCCAGAGAGCTCGCGAAGCTAGAGCAATTTGGTTTTAATATTTACTACTCCAAGACCAAAAGCCTAGACAGTATCGCAACCAATATTGAACAACTGAGCCAATACGCTAGCGATCCAAGTATTGGCGAAAATAACGCTCAGCAATACAGAGAGCAGCTCAACGCGTTGAGACTAAAATACAAAAATGCCGAGCCAGTAAACTACTTCTACCAACTCAGTGAGAAGCCGATCATCACTGTTGCTCAAGGGCACTGGCCAAGTGAGGTGTTTGAGTTTTGTGGTGGACACAATATTTTTGAAGACAGCGCCTCCCCATACCCGCAAGTTGGTATTGAACAAGTTGTATTAAGAAAACCGCAAGTGATCTTCACTTCTCAGCACGCGATTGAGAATGGAACCATGTGGCAAACATGGGAAGATGAGATCCCAGCAGTCGCTCAAAATCAGATTTGGTCCCTCAATTCTGACTGGATTAATCGCCCGACAACGAGAACTTTGAAAGCGATCCAACAAGTGTGCGATTTCTTCGATAGAGCTAGGCAAAATCACTAACTATTTGCTGCGTTTTTTCGTACAATTCGCCACCGACCTGTCCCTACAATTTTAACTATAAGAGCACCAGTATCATGGACTCCATGCTGCTTTATATTATCGATTTATTTGGCACTGCCATCTTTGCCGTCTCAGGCGTATTTGTCGCTGGCCGTCTTAAGATGGATCCCTTTGGCGTCGCCGTTCTAGGTAGTGTTACCGCAATTGGTGGCGGTACAATTCGAGACATGGCTCTGGGCGCGACTCCCGTATTTTGGATCACCGATACCACCTACCTTTGGGTCATCATCATCACCTGTTTGCTGACCATGATTATTGTAAGACGCCCAAAACGTCTGGCTTGGTGGATATTGCCGGTATGTGATGCGATTGGCTTAGCGGTGTTTGTAGGCATTGGTGTAGAAAAAGCGCTTATCTATCAAGATTCAGCACTAGTGGCCATCATTATGGGTGTCATAACCGGCTGCGGTGGCGGTATTATCCGTGACGTGCTTGCCCGTGAAGTGCCAATGATTCTAAGAAGTGAAGTCTACGCGACCGCTTGTATCATTGGTGGCGCTTTCCATACCATGGCGATCAGCATGGGGCACGATTCAGAAACTGCATTTCTGGCCGGCGTGTTCTCAACACTATTGATCAGGCTTGGCGCTATTCGTTGGCATTTATCATTGCCGACCTTCGCCATCAAATAAGCTATCGTTACAAAGTGAAAGGCTCCGCAAAGGGGCCTTTTTTAATCACGTTTAAAATCACTGATACCCTCTATTTCCATTCTTCAAAGCTCCCCCTCTTTTCCTAACACTCAATTTAGTTAGGTCGTTAGCCAACAAGTTAGTAATGTTTTTTGTTTACTTATATAACCCACAGGCTATATTAATAAACAAATAGCTTTATAAATAAATAAATATATTTACTAACATTGGCAAAAGGGAGTTCAAGATGAGTATTGGTAAAGTGGGCATTGTTTTCTTCTCTAAGAATGGAGCAACTAAGCAAGTTGCTGAGACAATCGCTGAAGGCATTAACACTCAACAACCTAACTCAGTACTCCTTGTCGAAGTGCTATCTTCTGAAGTGGTCGAAGGAAGATATGACAATGATGATAAGCTCAAGTCATTAGACAACTGTGACGCCATTATCTTTGGCTCCCCGACTTACATGGGTTCACCAGCCGCTCAGTTTAAGAGTTTTATGGATGCAAGCAGTGATAGCTACTGTAAGAAAGCATGGCGAAATAAACTCGCAGCGGGTTTTACCACAGGCGGCAGCCTTAACGGCGAGCAGCAACAAACCTTGTTGAGCTTTTTCACTCTGGCTTGTCAGCATGGCATGATTTGGGCAGGGCTTGATATCTCAAAGCACATTGATGACTTAGGTTTGAATCGCACAGGATCAAGCATTGGTTTGGTTGCCAGTGAAGATGAGACGACAGATAGCACCAATAGTCACATCAACAGTAACGATCTTCAGACTGCTTTCTATTTTGGTCAGCGCATCGCGAGTCTAGTTAAGAGAACCTAAACTAACTAGTTAGCTGACGGGCTAGCTTCAAAACTCCTAGCTTGATTGATATCTATGAGCCCAAGACTAGGGCGTGTTGAACTTTCGTGGTTAAATTTTGTTCGAGATAAAAGCGTTTTAATCGCGGCGAGGGGGAAGTAGCCTAGTCACTCTAAGCAAATCTCCCTCAACAAAGAGTAAAACGCTTTTAGCCGAACCCTTCGGGCAGCGTTTGCTGGTCATTTCTACTACGTTATCGGCTTCTCATGTAGGCTAGCTACACATCAAAGCCTCTGCCTTGTATAAATACCCAGCAACTCGCTGCAAAAATCAGCTCGAAAGATCAACACGCCCTAGAGAATGAATGTTGTTTGAGGTAAGTTGAAACAATCATTCCCAACTTTCATGAATATAACCCAATGCTACTCGAAGGAATCGAAACTCTACTGGTATTGAGTAAAGCAAAGACCATGAGCCGCACAGGCAGTTTGCTTTATATCAGCCAATCAGCGGTCAGCAAACGGATTGCGAATTTAGAAAAGAAGCTAGGTAAAAAGCTCATTGAACCGAGTGGCCGACAGATAAAACTCACGCCAGATGCGATAGCATTAATCGAGAGTATTGGCCCTACATTCAATGAACTTCGCGGGCTTATTTATGAACAGCAAGAGTTGGAAGATACCACTCTCATCACCTTAGACAGCTCTAAGTCTCTGATAGCCGGTTATTTAGGTGAGATGATGGGCCAATTTATCCAGCAAGATAAATACATCACCATTACTACCAACCACACGCCGAGAATCATAGAGCGAGTGCAATCTGGCAAGGCGACTTTGGGGTTGTGTGCTGGCTTACTGCCACCGCATCATGGGTTGATGACCTTCCATCTGTTTGATGAACCGTTTTATATAGTGAGTAAGTCGCCGCTAACGGAGCTTCCTCCAATGGTCATCACTAACGACATGACCAACCCTGCCAATTCTTATCAACTTTCTGTATTAGAGAAGTTTGGTATCAAGCCCTTGATGGAGATGGATGCCTACACAGCAGCGGCGCAACTTGCATTGGGCGGGACTGGGCCAGCGTTAATTCCGCTCTCGATCGTAAAAACACTCAATATTGAGCCTCAATATCTGTATAGCTTCACCGAATTAGCAGGCTTGATTCGGCCGATTCATATCTGTGTCAGACCAAATAGTTACCAGTCTCCACGAGTTAAAACACTGATAGAATCCATTGTTGATGCTGTTCCCAAAGCAGTTTAGACGCCATTAGCATCGACATCACGATCACAAGGGGGCGAATCCATTTTTGCCCTTTTGTCACCACCACTTTAGCGCCAAGCTGAGCGCCCATAAATCCACCGACCGCCATCACTAAACCCAACTCCCAAATAGGCAAACCAGCCAAAATAAAGAAAATTAAGGCAGCGATATTCGAGGTGAAATTAAGTACCTTAGTACGCGCCGTAGCGTCGACTAATGAGAAGTGACCAATCGCAACAAAGCAGACGGTGAAGATAGAACCTGTTCCTGGGCCAAAAAAGCCATCGTAAAAGCCAACACCACCACCAACACACAAAGCAAACATCGCCTCAGAGATCTTCTGTTTACCTTCAGAAGCTCTGGTTTGCGGTGCTAACAGGAAATAGAGAGAGATAGCGATAAGCAGCAGTGGGATAACACTGGTCAGTAGGCTCGCATCTATGTGCTGAACTAACTCAGCGCCAATTGCAGAGCCGATAAAGGTACAAAAGATAGCAAGGCGCATCTCTTTGATGCTTACGATACCGTTGCGCACAAAATACCAACTCGCAGAGAAGCTGCCAAATGAGCTTTGGAGTTTATTGGTTGCCAATGCCTGTGTCGGTGGAACTCCAGCCGCTAGCAATGCAGGTAGAGTCAGTAACCCACCGCCGCCAGCCATTGCATCAATAAAGCCTGCTGCCGTTGCAACAACAAACAAGATAGCCAATATTTCTAGAGTGATTTCCATATACCCAACGCCTTAAAGTCCTGTGTAGCGACAAGTTACCACTCACGACAGACGAGCAATAACGAAACACAAGATTCTAACCTATTCCAAATATTCATCATTAAGTTACCGCGGGATAACAGACATAAAAAAGCCCACTCCGAAGAGTGGGCTTTGAGCATTTATATCCGCTTATCAGCGATACACTTTAGGCGATTAAGCTTGAGAAGCTTTAACCTGAGCGTGTAGCTCTTGAACTGAAGTTACTGACGTTTTCGCGTCTGCAGTGTGCGCCATACAAGTCGCGAATGCAGCATTTAGCGTAGTCGTGTAGTTCACTTTCTCAGCAAGTGCACCACGACGAAGAACTTTAGAATCTTCAATCGCTTGACGACCAGCAGCAGTGTTCACGATGTACGTGTACTCGTTGTTCTTGATACGGTCAAGAATGTGAGGACGACCTTCGTGTACCTTGTTTACTAGACGTGGGTTGATGCCCGCTTCGCCAAGGATAACCGCAGTACCGTGCGTTGCGTCTAGCTGGTAACCAAGCTTAGATAGCTTAGATGCTAGGTCAACAACACGCTCTTTGTCGCCTTCGCGAACAGAAAGAAGTGCACGGCCACCTTCTGGGTAGATGTTGCCACAACCCAATTCAGCTTTAGAGTATGCTTCTGCGAACGTCGCACCAACACCCATAACTTCACCAGTAGAGCGCATTTCTGGGCCTAACAGTGGGTCAACACCAGGGAACTTGTTGAATGGAAGTACAACTTCTTTCACTGAGTAGTAAGGTGGGATGATTTCTTTCGTAAAGCCTTGAGACTCTAGAGATTGACCCGCCATTACACGAGCGGCAATCTTAGCGATTGGCGCGCCAGTTGCTTTAGATACGAATGGAACCGTACGTGCTGCACGAGGGTTAACCTCGATTAGGTACACTTCATTGTTCTTAACAGCAAACTGCGTGTTCATCAGACCACGAACACCCAACTCGAACGCCAGCTTTTCAACTTGCTCACGCATTACGTCTTGGATTTCTTGGCTTAGCGTGTATGCAGGAAGAGAACATGCTGAGTCACCTGAGTGAACACCCGCTTGCTCGATGTGCTCCATGATACCGCCGATTACAACGCGCTCACCGTCACAAATCGCATCTACGTCAACTTCAATAGCGTCATCTAGGAAGCTATCAAGTAGTACTGGAGATTCGTTTGATACGCTTACTGCTTCGTTGAAGTAGCGGCGTAGGTCTTGCTCGTCGTATACGATTTCCATCGCACGACCACCAAGTACGTAAGAAGGGCGTACAACCAGTGGGAAGCCGATTTCGCGAGATTTCTCTACCGCTTGCTCCATTGTTGTTACTGTCGCGTTTTCTGGTTGAAGTAGGCCTAGACGGTCTACAGCAACTTGGAAACGCTCACGGTCTTCTGCGCGGTCGATTGCGTCTGGGCTAGTACCGATGATTGGTACGCCAGCTGCTTCAAGAGCACGAGCCAGTTTAAGTGGTGTTTGACCACCGTACTGAACGATAACGCCTTTTGGCTTCTCAACGCGAGCGATTGCTAGTACGTCTTCCAGAGTTACTGGTTCGAAGTACAGACGGTCAGACGTATCGTAGTCTGTAGAAACTGTCTCAGGGTTACAGTTAACCATGATAGTTTCGTAGCCATCTTCACGTAGCGCTAGTGATGCGTGTACACAACAGTAGTCAAATTCAATACCTTGGCCGATACGGTTTGGACCGCCGCCTAGAATCATGATTTTTTCTTTGTCTGTTGGGTTTGCTTCACACTCGTCATCGTAAGATGAGTACATGTAAGCCGTATCTGAAGAGAACTCAGCTGCACACGTATCTACACGCTTGTATACCGGGTGGATATCGTATTGGTCACGCAGACGACGGATTTCGCTTTCTGCCACACCTAGAATCTTAGATAGGCGCGCATCAGCAAAACCTTTACGCTTAAGCTTGTTTAGCTCGTCTTTATTTAGACCAGCAAAGCCTTTCGCTTTAAGTTCTTGCTCTAGTTTAACGATGTCTTCGATTTGAACTAGGAACCAACGGTCGATTTGCGTTAGGTTGAATACACCATCTACCGACATACCAGCACGGAATGCGTCAGCGATGTACCAAATACGCTCTGCGCCAGCTTCTTTAAGTTCGTGACGGATAGTCGTTAGAGCATCTGGTGCGTCTAAGTCTACCATTTCGTCAAAACCAGTCGCGCCAACTTCTAGGCCACGAAGTGCTTTTTGTAGAGATTCTTGTTGGTTACGGCCGATAGCCATAACTTCACCAACAGACTTCATTTGCGTCGTTAGACGGTCGTTAGCACCTGCAAATTTCTCGAAGTTAAAACGAGGAATCTTAGTTACTACGTAGTCGATTGTTGGTTCGAATGATGCTGGAGTTGCGCCGCCTGTGATGTCATTCATTAGCTCGTCTAGCGTGAAACCAACAGCCAGTTTCGCTGCAATCTTAGCGATTGGGAAACCTGTTGCTTTAGATGCTAGTGCAGAAGAGCGAGATACACGTGGGTTCATCTCGATGATAACCATACGGCCATCTTTCGGGTTGATACCAAACTGTACGTTTGAACCACCTGTTTCAACACCAATCTCACGCAGTACTGCTAGAGATGCGTTACGCATTAGTTGGTATTCTTTGTCTGTCAGCGTTTGTGCTGGAGCCACGGTGATTGAGTCACCCGTGTGAATACCCATTGGGTCGAAGTTTTCAATCGCACATACGATGATGCAGTTGTCGTTTTTGTCACGAACCACTTCCATCTCGTACTCTTTCCAACCGATAAGTGATTCATCGATAAGAAGTTCGTTTGTTGGAGATAAGTCCAAACCACGACGACAGATTTCTTCAAATTCTTCTTTGTTGTAAGCGATACCGCCACCAGTACCACCCATCGTGAACGATGGACGAATGATACAAGGGAAGCCAACCATGTCTAAAACTTTGTAAGCTTCTTCCATCGTTTTCGCTGTATCAGCAGTTGGACACTCAAGGCCAATTGCTTTCATTGCTTTATCGAAGCGTGAACGGTCTTCTGCTTTATCGATAGCGTCAGCCGTTGCACCAATCATTTCAACACCGAACTCTTCAAGAACGCCGTGCTTTTCTAGGTCTAGCGCACAGTTCAATGCAGTTTGGCCACCCATAGTAGGTAGAACTGCATCAGGCTTCTCTTTAGCGATGATGTTACGCACAACTTCCCATTGGATAGGTTCGATGTAAGTTGCATCTGCCATGTCTGGGTCAGTCATGATTGTCGCTGGGTTCGAGTTTACAAGAATAACTCGGTAACCTTCTTCGCGAAGCGCTTTACAAGCTTGAGCACCAGAGTAATCGAACTCACATGCTTGGCCGATAACGATCGGGCCAGCACCTAGAATAAGAATACTTTTAATGTCAGTACGTTTTGGCATTGTCTACTACTCCGAATTACGCTGTGTGCTGTTTGATTAGTTCAATAAAGTGGTCGAATAACGGCGCTGCGTCTTCTGGACCTGGGCTTGCTTCAGGGTGACCTTGGAAGCTGAATGCTGGTTTGTCTGTACGGTGAATACCTTGTAGAGAACCATCAAATAGTGATTTGTGCGTTGCACGTAGTGTCTCTGGAAGGGTTTCTTCGTCAGCAGCAAAGCCGTGGTTTTGCGAAGTAATCATCACAACATCACGATCTAAATCTTTAACCGGGTGGTTTGCACCGTGGTGACCAAACTTCATCTTCACTGTCTTAGCGCCTGACGCAAGAGCAAGAATCTGGTGACCTAGACAGATACCGAAAATTGGTAAGCCTTTTTCTAGGAACACTTTTGTCGCTTCAATTGCGTAAGTACATGGTTCTGGGTCACCAGGGCCATTTGAAAGGAAAACACCGTCTGGGTTCAGAGCAAGTACTTCTTCAGCTGAAGTCTCAGCAGGAACAACCGTTAGGCGGCAGCCGCGGTCAACAAGCATTCGTAGGATGTTTCGTTTTGCACCGAAGTCATAAGCAACAACGTGGTATGGCAATTCTGAGTCTGCTTTCGCTTCAGGAAGTCCACCCGTAAGCGTCCACGAACCTTGTTTCCATTGATACGCTTCTTTTGTTGTAACTTCTTTCGCAAGGTCCATACCTTTCAGGCCAGGGAATTCTTTTGCTTTAGCTAGAGCCAAAGCTTCGTCTAGGTTGTTACCCGCTACGATACAACCGTTCTGTGCGCCTTTTTCACGAAGAATACGCGTCAGCTTACGAGTATCGATATCAGCGATACCAACAACGTTTTGCGACTTAAGGTAATCAGAAAGGGATTGTTCATTACGGAAGTTAGAAGCGATTAGAGGGAGATCGCGAATCACAAGGCCTTGAGCGTGGATTGAAGAAGATTCTTCGTCTTCGGAATTGGTTCCGGTATTGCCAATGTGAGGGTAAGTAAGGGTAACGATTTGTTGAGAATAGGAAGGATCAGTGAGGATTTCTTGGTACCCCGTCATCGAGGTATTAAAAACGACTTCACCAACTGCAGAACCTACAGCGCCAATGGCTTCACCGTGAAATACTGTCCCATCTTCTAGGACGAGTAGTGCTGACTTCTTCAAGACAACCTCCAGAAATAAAAATGCATTAAAATTGATTTAATTTGCAAATCTACCTTCCTGCAACACCAAAAACTGCGTGTTTATGGAAATTAGACAAATTGGCGGTATTCTAGTGATCTGCGTGATACGTGTCAACATTTAACTCAAAAGAAATTAAACATTTGTAAGGACTAATTCAATTTACCCCCTCAAAGCTCCAAAAGTTCAACTTTCATACGCATTTAGCTCGAATATTACGATTTTCTAATTTTCACCCCTCATTTTAGCCAACCATAGAGTGATAAAAATATCAGCAACAAAACGCAATCGATAAATACCAAGAGAAAACATGACAATTTAAAGAACTAAAACAAAAAACACACTAAAGCCCACATAAATAGCATATAAATATAGGAAAAATGGCGATAAGAAGAAAGTAGAGGGAAGATCGTAGAAGGGAGATTACTAAGGAAAAGGCACCAAATAAAGAAAGCGCCGGCAATTGCCAGCGCATAAATATCTATTTACAGGTCATTCAAACCAAGCACATCCGTCATGGTATAAAAGCCTGCTGGTTTATCATTTAACCAAACCGCGGCCTTGATTGCGCCATTAGCAAAGGTCATTCGATCAGTGGCTTTATGGGTAATTTCCACTCGCTCACCGATATCAGCAAACATAGCGGTGTGTTCACCAATAATGTCACCGGCACGAATCGTCGCAAAGCCAATCTCATCTTTAGTGCGCTCACCAGTAATACCTTCGCGTGACCATACAGCTACATCGTTCAGCTCGTTGCCCATCGCACCCGCAATAGCTTCGCCCATACCAATCGCAGTGCCTGACGGTGCATCGACTTTATGACGGTGATGAGCCTCAACGATCTCGACATCACAATAGTCGCCCATCACTTTAGCGGCCTTCTCTAACAGCTTAAAGACCAGGTTCACACCAACGCTGTAGTTAGGTGCCATTACGATCGCCATCTCTTTTGAAGCAGCATCAATCACCTGCTTCTCTTCTTCAGAGAAACCCGTCGTACCGATGATCAGTTTCTTACCGTGACGTTTACAAAGTTCAATATTCGCTAATGTGCTAACAGGGGCAGTAAAATCGACAATCACATCAAACTCTTCGATGGCTTTAGACAAATCATCGACTAAAGCAACATCAAAACGACCTTCACCGCATAACTCGCCGACATCGACGCCGACCAAAGATGACTCTGGACGCTCTGAACCAGCTCCAACACTTGCTTCTGAATTATGATGAGCGGCTTTCACCAAGTTGCGACCCATTCGGCCCGCTGCTCCTGCAATTGCAATTCTAACCACTGCGAATATCTCCATTATTTTGGTTACCGTTGCCACTTATCTCTTGCAGCAACGTTCAATCGATTAATCTCTTTAAACTAACAACAATCTCAAACTCAGGCTAGCAATTACGAAAACTCTTTTATTACTCGCTCTAAAATTGGCACATTTGCCTCTGGGAAGGCGTATTGATTCAATGATTCTAGGCTCACCCATTCACCTTGTTGACCTTCTTTGCCATAAGGCTGCTCTTCAAAGTCGGTCACAAGGATGAAGTCGAACTTAAGCGACTTATCGGTGTAATCAAATTCAAGGTGCTCAAACAGAGACTGTTCTGTCACCTTGATGCCAATCTCTTCATCAAGCTCACGAGTCATCGCTTGCTCAATGGTTTCACCCTCTTCAACCTTGCCACCAGGAAATTCCCAGAAACCGCCCTTGTGTTTGTCGTCTGGACGTTTAGTGATAAATACCTGCGACTTATCTTGGTTGAAGATAATGCCCGCAACAATGTGGATTCTTTTCATGTGTTGGTGTTCCTTCTATGTCCCTAGCGTCATTCCCTACAATGAGGAACGAATTAGATAGGGAATCTGCTCTTTTGTTAGTTCGAAAGATCCCCGACTCGCTCGTCCCTCACTCTCGAGGATGACGCTATCGAAACCTTATTATTTTCACATACAAAAAGAGCCGCCTAAGCGACTCTTTTTATCAAAACTATATTAAGGCAAAGCTGTATTGGTTGAGAACTAGGAGGCGACGCGGAGTTTACAAGTGTAAATGAGCATCGCCGACGAAGTTATCAGCCACTACAGCGAAGCATTAGTCAATTTTACCGTGACACTGTTTGTATTTTTTGCCACTTCCACATGGGCATGGTTCGTTACGACCCACTTTACGCTCATCACGCACTACCGTTTGTGGAGATGCCGCTTCAGCTTCATCGTCAGCTAGCTGGTTTTCAGCCGTTGCATGTTGTGCTTGTGCACGACGCGCCGCTTCTTCAGCTTGAGCTTGACGTTGAGCTTCCATCTTTTCAACTTCTTCTTGTTGCTGAACGCGAACTTTAGAAAGGATGGTAACAACGTCTGTTTTTAGTACATCTAGTAGGCCTTCAAACAGTTCAAACGACTCGCGCTTGTACTCTTGTTTCGGGTTCTTCTGAGCGTAACCACGTAAGTGGATACCTTGACGAAGGTGATCCATCGCAGCCAAGTGCTCTTTCCAAAGACCATCTAGCGTTTGTAGCATCACAGATTTCTCGAAGTTACGCAGTACTTGAGCACCAACCACTTCTTCTTTCTGTTTGTACGAATCAACCGCCATACCAAGAATACGCTCACGCAATGCTTCTTCATAAAGCTTGTCGTCTTCGTCTAACCAACCTTGAATATCAAAGTCTAGATCGAAGTCATTCTTCAGACGATCTTGCAGACCCGCGATATCCCACATATCTTCAAGAGACTGAGGTGCGATGTATTCATCAATCACTGATGCCAGTACATCTTCACGGTTGTGTTCGATCATTTCGCTGATGTCGTCAGAACTCATCAGTTCATCACGAAGCTCATAAACCACTTTACGTTGGTCATTGGCTACATCATCGTACTCAAGAAGCTGCTTACGAATATCAAAGTTACGACCTTCAACTTTACGTTGTGCTTTTTCAATTGAGCGAGAAAGCATCTTAGATTCGATCGCTTCGCCTTCGTCCATACCACTTTGGATAAGACCTGCCATACGATCCGATGTGAAGATACGTAGCAGAGAGTCTTCCATTGATAAGTAGAAACGAGAAGAACCCGCATCACCTTGACGACCAGAACGGCCACGTAGCTGGTTATCGATACGGCGAGATTCATGACGCTCAGTACCAATGATGTGCAGACCACCTGACTCAAGTACTTTATCGTGGATTACTCTCCAGTCAGCTTTGATCTTCTCGATCTGCTCTTTGGTTGGATTATCTAGCTTCTCAACTTGTGCCTGCCAGCTACCACCTAATACGATATCGGTACCACGACCAGCCATGTTAGTTGCGATAGTTACCGCACTCGGCATACCAGCTTGTGCAACGATCTCTGCTTCCATTTCGTGGAATTTAGCATTTAGAACGCTGTGCTTAATTTTTGCTTTTTTCAGTGCGTTAGACAGTAGCTCAGACTTCTCGATAGAAACCGTACCAACCAATGATGGCTGACCAGCTGCTACACGGTCTTTGATGTCTTCAATGATCGCATTGAACTTGTCTTCTTCAGTACGATAAACCACATCTGGCATATCGTTACGAACCATAGGCTTGTTGGTTGGGATAACCACCGTTTCTAGGCCGTAGATAGACTGGAATTCGAAAGCTTCTGTATCGGCTGTACCTGTCATACCTGACAGCTTTTCGTATAGACGGAAGAAGTTCTGGAAAGTAATCGATGCTAGCGTCTGGTTTTCATTCTGAATCTTCACACCTTCTTTAGCTTCAACAGCTTGGTGTAAACCTTCAGACCAACGACGACCTGGCATAGTACGACCAGTATGTTCATCAACGATAACCACTTCGCCTTCTTCAGTAACGATGTAGTCGACGTCTTTCTCAAACAGTACGTGTGCACGCAGCGCTGCATTAACATGGTGCAATAGGCTGATGTTTGTCGGAGAGTAAAGCGTGTCACCCTCTTCCATCAGGCCGTTTTTGACCATTAGCTCTTCTACAAATTCTTGACCGTTTTCAGTCAGGTGAACCTGTTTCGATTTCTCGTCCATGGTGTAGTGACCTTCACCACGGTACTCTTCAGAATCTTCTTTATCTTGGCGCTCAAGGTTAGGGATCAACGTGTTAATACGCGTGTAAAGATCTGAACTATCTTCAGCTGGGCCAGAGATAATAAGTGGAGTACGAGCTTCATCGATTAAGATTGAGTCAACCTCATCGACAACAGCAAAGAAGCGCTCACGTTGAACACGATCTTCAGCACGGAAAGCCATGTTGTCACGTAGGTAATCGAAGCCAAACTCGTTGTTTGTTCCGTATAGGATATCCGCTTGGTACGCTTCTTTCTTCTCTGGTGGAGCCATGTTTGGCACGTTCACGCCAACAGTCATACCAAGGAATTCAAATAATGGGCGGTTTGTTTCCGCATCACGCTTCGCTAGGTAGTCGTTCACCGTTACTACGTGAACACCTTTGCTAGGTAGGGCGTTAAGATAAGCTGGTAGGGTTGCTGTAAGAGTCTTACCTTCACCAGTACGCATTTCTGCAATTTGGCCAGCATTTAGAACCATGCCTCCAATCATTTGCACGTCAAAGTGACGCATGCCGTAAACACGCTTAGACGCTTCACGTACCGTAGCAAATGCTTCAGGTAGAAGTTGGTCTAGCGATTCACCTTTATCTAAGCGCTCACGAAACTCAACCGTTTTTGCTTTTAGCTCTTCGTCTGAAAGTGCTTCAAACGATGGTTCGAAGTTATTAATTTCTTTTACAATTTTTCTAAGGCGGCGCAGTGTTCTGTCATTGCGACTGCCAATTACCTTTGTCAGCAGCTTAGTAATCATGTGCTTGGAATCTCTTCGTTCTCAGATCGTCCGCGATCTATTTTAAATGCCGTCAGTGTCTCTACTAGCTATGAACTAGTCTTCAGTTACTAACCAAGGATACTGAGATAAATCTAGTATCTTTGATATTGTACTTGAGAGTAGAGTTTTCAAGGCTTGAGTTAAAATTAATGCCCTTTAGTGTAAGTAATTTTCACACCAACGACCATTTATAACCCCATTTGTTTGATGTGCTTGGAACTTTTCTTTCTAATTGCTGATGGATTAGCCAGACTGCAGCTCATTGGGAGACAACTTTCGGATGTTGACGACACTGTATCTGGAAAATAGATACAAAAAAACCAGGTCAATGACCTGGTTTTCGAAATCTTATATTGTTGTAAACAACAATTACGCTAGAACCATTCCTGGCTCAGCAAATGCAACAGGAGAGCCTACTTCTTCTTCGAATGTTGCCCATTCCCAAGCTTCTGCGTCAGCAAGTACTGCACGTAGTAGTTGGTTGTTTAGGCCGTGACCTGATTTGTATGCACGGAACTCACCAATAATAGCGTGTCCACACATGTACAAGTCACCAATCGCATCTAGTACTTTATGAGTTACGAACTCATTGTCAAAACGTAGACCTTCTTCATTAAGAATTCGGTATTCGTCCAGTACGATAGCATTATCAAAGCTACCACCAAGTACTAGGTTTTGAGATTGTAGATACTCAATGTCGCGCATGAAGCCGAAAGTACGAGCGCGAGAAATTTCTTTCACAAAACCTTGTGAAGAGAAATCAAACAACAAACGTTGCTCATCAGATTCAATTGCAGGGTGGTTAAAGTCGATCTCAAAGTCCATACGGAAGCCGTTAAATGGAACAAATTCTGCCCACTTATCGCCATCTTCAAAACGGATAGGCTTTTTGATACGAATAAAACGCTTCGCTGCATTCAGTGTTTCTACACCCGCTTGCTGTAGCAAGTATACGAATGGGCTTGCGCTACCATCCATAATTGGGATCTCAGGAGCATCTACTTCAACAATAATGTTGTCGATGCCCATACCCGCTAAAGCTGCGTTAAGGTGTTCCACTGTAGAGATACGTACGCCTTCGTCATTAACAAGAGCTGTACATAGCATAGTGTCACGAACTGACGCTGGATCAGCTGGGAAATCTACAGGTGGATTTACATCTGTACGACGATAAACAATACCTGTATTTGCAGCTGCCGGGCGAAGAGTAAGTGTGACTTTACGACCAGAGTGGAGACCCACACCAGTTGTTTTCACAATTTCTTTCAGAGTACGTTGTCTGATCATCTGCTTGCCTCGTTATCAGTGCTACAAATCACGGTCAGTATTTACCGACCGCGAATTTTACCATTAATTCGACGATAGTCAAATTTTGGGTATTTGTTAATCAGCCTGACGTCGTAAGAATGCTGGAATATCTAAGTATCCACTCTCTTTCTCAGCCTTAGGTGCTGCACTTTGGCTAGCGCCTGTACCTGAAGAAACAGGTGACGTTGTTGGCTGCGGCTTAACTTGAGGTTTAACCTCAGTTTTTTCTTGCAATGGTTGTGCCACTTTCTCTTCCACTTTTGGTGCAGTTTGAGCCGCTACCTGTGGTTGAGGAGTTGGTGCAACCTTAGCTTTACCACCAGCAACTAATGTAATGTCTGGTTTTTTCTCTGTGCCGATACCTGTTGCTACAACAGTTACACGGATTTCATCCGTCATATCAGGGTCTAGAGAAGTACCAATCACAACTGTTGCGTTATCAGATGCGAATGCCTTAACTGTATTACCTACTGTTTCGAACTCATCTAGACGCATATCTAGGCCTGCTGTGATGTTCACAAGAACGCCACGTGCGCCAGCTAGGTCGATGTCTTCTAGTAGTGGGCTAGAAATTGCCGTTTCAGCAGCTTCTTCAGCACGGTCTTCACCTTTTGCGATACCGCTACCCATCATTGCATGACCCATCTCAGACATTACGGTGCGAACATCCGCGAAATCGACGTTAATCATACCTGGGCGAGTAATTAGCTCAGCGATACCTTGTACAGCGTTTTTAAGTACATCATTAGCACTTGCGAAAGCTTCTAGCAGAGTTACGCCGCGGCCAAGTACTTTAAGTAGCTTCTCATTTGGAATCGTAATTAATGAATCCACATGTTTAGAAAGCTCTTCAATACCTTGCTCAGCAAACGCTAAACGCTTTTTGCCTTCAAAGCTAAATGGCTTAGTTACAACAGCAACCGTCAGCACACCCAACTCTTTCGCAACTTCAGCAATAACTGGAGCAGCACCTGTACCAGTACCACCGCCCATACCAGCTGCGATAAATACCATATCGGCGCCAGTTAGAACTTCTTTAATTCTTTCTCGATCTTCGAGAGCTGCATCACGGCCTACTTGTGGGTTTGCACCAGCGCCCAAACCTTTAGTGATATCACCACCAATTTGGATCACGCTGCTCACGCTTGTTTTACGAAGTGCTTGTGCATCAGTGTTAACACTGATGAATTCTACGCCTTCGATTGATTCACGTACCATGTGCTCAACAGCGTTACCGCCACCGCCACCAACTCCAACGACTTTAATTACTGCATCGTCAGACATTTCCATCATCGGTTCAAACATGTGTTATCTCCGTTTTTTCCTGCAACTCAGGTTAAAACTCTTTTTGTATCCAATTACGCAATTTGCCAAATAAACCAGACATAGAAGGTGCTGAACGCTTAGGTTCGCTGTAATCACCTTCATCACTGATCTGACAATCTCTTGCGTAATGAAGTAAACCAACCGCCGTAGAATGATACGGCTCTTTAACATAGTCAGTTAAGCCACTAACTTCTAATGGCTTACCAACTCGAACTTGATTGCGGAAAACACGTTCCGCACACTCTACCAACCCGTCAATTTGTGCCGCTCCACCAGTGAGAACGACGCCAGCTGCAAGGTGGTGTTTAATACCTTCATCTCGTAGCTGTAATTGAACCGTATCAATAGTTTGGTTAACGAGACCCATAAGTTCAGTGTAACGTGGTTCAATCACTTCCGACAAAGTTTGTCGTTGCAAACTTCTCGATGGGCGACCACCAACACTTGGGACGTTAACAGAATCATCCTTGCTTACGAGTTCACTCAGAGCGCAACCATGGTTTACTTTTATCTCTTCAGCATCGCTCACTGGCGTGCCGAAAGCGAAGGCAATATCACTGGTTACTGCATTTCCTGCGTAGGAAAAGACTTCTGTATGTCGAAGTGCGCCGCCAGTCCAAATGGAAATATCCATTGTACCCGCACCGATATCTACCACACACACTCCAAGCTCTCTCTCGTCTTCAGTAATTACCGCATTGCTTGAGGCAAGTCCTGAAAACACGATTTGTTCTACAGTGAGACCACATCGTTCAACAGCTTTAATAATGTTTCTCGCCATGTCGCTATGGCAAGAAATTAGGTGAACACTGACTTCCATTCGAACACCAGATAAGCCAAGCGGGTTCTTAATCCCTTCTTGATAATCAATGGTAAATTCTTGTGGGATCACGTGCAGAATTCTCTGCTCATCACCTATTTTAATTGATTTCGCGGTATGGATCGCTCGATCCATATCGTCTTGAGACACCTCTTCATCAGAGATAGTACCCATGCCTTTTTCAATTCGGCTTGCGATATGTTTACCCGATAGCGAGATAAATACATTGCTGATTTGGCATTCCGCCATCAACTCTGCTTGATCAATAGCTCGCTGAACCGACTTAACTACCGACTCTAGGTCGTTTACACCACCTTTATCCATACCTCTGGATGGGCTTTGCCCAGAACCAATGATATTGATTTGACCATCAGGCAATATTTCACCAACCAGAGCTGATATGGTCGCAGTGCCTATATCAAGACCAACGATTATGTTGTCATCTGCGGTCTTAGTCATCTGTGCTCTCTTCTAACTCTTGCTCTGGAAACCAGCCTACAGCGGCTCCCGTATCATACCTGAGGTCGATGTAGCTCACTTGATTCGCTTTACTACCAAGTTCGTTGTAAAGCGAAATGAAGCGTTCAACACGCTCATCTAAAGAATCTTTACCTAGCTCTAAACGGATACCGTTATCTAGGATTATTTGCCAAGCGCGACGCTCATTGAGAACGAGAGAGGTAACTGTTAACCCTAGACTGTTAATCAAAGGGGTTATCTGTCGCCACTTTTCTATCACTTCTTGGCTGGTGCCGCCTGGGCCGTAAAGCTTAACTCTATCGCCCTTCAACAGGCCGATATCACCATTAAACACCTGACCATCGTCATTCAGCAGCATGTTACCGTTCCAGATTGCTGCTGCATGGTACTCAGTCAAAAATACTTTTATTGTGTCTGGCCACTGCTTACGAATGGAGACCACTGAGATCCAAGGTAACGCTTCTAAACTGTCTTGCAACACACCGATGTCTTGCGACATGAACGTTCCAATATGCTCTAGCTCGCTAAAGGCATGTTGAACATCACCAGCGGTTACGTAAGTTAAGTCGCCTTGAAGTACTATTTTGGAGAGAGGCAATCGCTGATCGTCCCACATCCAAGTCAGTGTGGTATAGAAAAGAAACCCAATGAATAGCAATACCATGACAAAAAAAGACCCGCCTAAGGCGTGTTTCTTGAGCGACGGTAAACTGAATAGGTGGCGGTTTTCGCTAAAAGTACTTTCTACCAAAGCCCGCATTCCCTGTCGTTGGTTCGCAATTCTATTCCCTATCTTCGTAATAGAGGTAAAAGCACTTACTTTAACCTATGAATTATACTGAGCAAAATCAAACTATCAAACGTTGATAATAAGATTTTTGGTCAATTTTAGGTCAATCGCAAGAAGTGAGCGATTGACCACAGTCTGTAGACAGTATTCTGTTACACGTTCTGCATTTTATTAATGTCTAACTGTAACGATTCCAACTGCTTCGCTACTCGACCAACATCGCCTGCACCCTGCGTTAAAACAAGGTCACCGCCTTGAATTACGTTGGCTAAAGCCGATGGCAGTGCGTTGATATCGGCAACAAAGATTGGATCTATCTTACCACGCCCACGAATAGTTCGACTTAATGAACGTCCGTCTGCCCCTGCAATAGGTTTCTCACCTGCAGAATAAACATCTAGCAGAATTAGGACATCAACCTGTTCAAGAACGTTCGCAAAATCATCATACAGATCGCGAGTACGGCTATAACGGTGCGGTTGGAAGATCATTACAAGACGTTTATCAGTCCAGCCACTTCGTGCTGCTTGAATCGTCACATCAACTTCGGTTGGGTGATGACCGTAATCATCGACCAACATTGCAACGCCTTTACCTGTTTCGTACTCACCTAGGTGATCGAAACGGCGACCCGTGCCTTCGGTTCCTGCCATCGCTTTTAGAATCGCTTCATCGCTGATGTCATCTTCTGTTGCAACAGCAATCGCCGCAGATGCATTCAGTGCATTGTGACGACCCGGAATATTTAACGTGATATCAAGGTTAGCTTTACCTTCACGTACCACTGTGAATTTGCCTTGCTGGCCTTCTTGTACGTAGTTCTCAATACGAATATCCGCATCTTCAGAGAAACCGTAAGTAATCACTTGGCGACTTACCTGAGGGATAAGCTCACGCACTACTGGATCATCAACGCACATCACAGCCTGACCGTAGAATGGCAGATTGTGTAAGAAATCAATAAACGTCTGCTTTAGCGTTTCAAAATCGCCGCCGTAGGTATCCATATGATCCGCTTCAATGTTAGTTACGATACTAACCATTGGTTGCAGATGTAAGAATGACGCATCACTCTCATCGGCTTCAGCGATAAGAATACGGCTTGAACCTAAACGTGCGTTAGTGCCAGCACTTTTCACCAAACCACCGTTTACGAAGGTTGGATCTAGGCCTGCTTCCGAGTAAATCTGTGTCACTAGCGCTGT
>NZ_JADDYK010000036.1:170930-181332 GCF_015163615.1 Vibrio sp. OPT18 | reverse complement strand
CGTGGTTGTTTTACCGTGCGTACCTGCCACAGCAATGCCGTGACGAAAACGCATCAACTCAGCCAGCATTTCTGCACGACGAACGATCGGTGTGCGCGCTTCACGAGCTGCAATAATTTCTGGGTTTTCTTCATTGATAGCGGTTGAAACCACCACCACACTTGCGTCGGCAACGTTGCTTGCTTGGTGACCGATATAAACGGTCGCACCCTTGCTAACTAAACGATCAGTCACTGGGTTTTGAGCAATATCAGAACCCGTGATCTGGTAGCCTTCATTTAGCAAGACTTCAGCAATCCCACTCATTCCGGCACCACCAATACCAATGAAGTGGATAGATTTAACACGGCGCATCTCTGGCACCATTGCACGGATTTGCGCTAAGTCTTGGGTATGTTCAATCGTCATCAATTCAATCTCATTATTTTGCTAAAGCTTTAATCGCTTCAGCGACAGTCACATCAGCATCAAGCTTGGCGGCTTGACGAGCTTTTGTTGCCATCATTTTTAATTCATTTCTATCAAGCTGCGCGATAGTGTTCGCTAGCTTATCAGCCGTTAGTTGAGGCTGTTCAATCATTAACGCTGCGCCACATTCAACTAAATGGTCGGCATTCAACGCTTGTTGTCTGTCTTTGTGCATAAACGGAACGAAGATAGATCCGACACCGGCTGCAGACACTTCTGATACGGTTAATGCACCTGAGCGACACACTAATAGATCTGCCCACTCATAAGCTTGCGCCACATCATCAATAAATTCAGTCACTTGAACATTATCTACAGAATGTGATTTGTATTGCTCAATAACTTGTTGTTGATTGTTCTTACCCGCTTGGTGCATCACAGTGAAGCCTTCACCAAGCTGCGCCATCGTTATTGGCATGGTATCGTTCAGGATTTTGGCGCCCTGACTGCCGCCCATAACCAAGATGCGGATGTCACCATCACGCTCAGCCATGCGTTGCTCGGGTTCAGCTAAGGCAACCACATCTTCGCGTACTGGGTTACCCACCACTTCTGCGGTAGGGAAAGCACCAGGGAAAGCTTGGAAAACCTTTTTAGCAATCTTAGACAGCCATTGGTTGGTTAAACCTGCCACTGCATTTTGTTCATGCAGAACCACAGGAATGCCAGACAACCATGCCGCGATACCACCCGGGCCACTCACGTAACCACCCATGCCAAGCACCACATCAGGTTGCCATGCTTTAATGTGTTGTCTTGCTTGAAGTATGGCATTAATAATCTGGAACGGCGCTTTAATTAACTTGCTAATGCCTTGACCACGCAGGCCTTTCACCTTGATGAAGTCGATCTCAATACCATGCTTTGGTACCAAATCCGCTTCCATTCTGTCTGCCGTTCCTAACCAGCGAATTTCCCAGCCTTGTTGCTGAAGCTTTTTCGCTACCGCTAACCCTGGGAAAACGTGACCGCCAGTACCACCAGCCATCACTAAAAGTTTTTTGTTTTGTTTCATAACGTTAGATTCTTATTCTACTAATTCGTTTTGATTATCGGCTTGTTCTTTTTGTTGCATTCGGCATTCGTGATCGATACGCAGCAGCATAGACACCGCCACCGACATCACGATAAGACTTGAACCACCATAACTGATCAGCGGCAAGGTTAGACCTTTGGTTGGGACGATACCTGAAGCTGCACCCACGTTAACAAGCGTCTGAAATGCAAACCAAATACCGATGCCAAATGCCAGGTAACCACTGAATACTTGGTCATTTTCAAAGGCCTTTTTGCCAATAAAAATGGCTTTAAAAACCAAGCTAAAGATGAGTATCAACACCAAGGTCACGCCAACAAAACCCAATTCTTCTGCCAACACAGCAAATACAAAATCGGTGTGTGCTTCGGGTAGGTATTCGAGTTTCTGAATTGAGTTACCGAGCCCTTGCCCCATCCAATCACCACGGCCAAACGCCATCAATGACTGAGTTAACTGGTAACCACTGCCGAACGGGTCGTTCCAAGGTTCCCAGAATGAGGTAACACGTCGAACACGATAAGGTTCTATAACAATCAAACCGACGACCGCGGCAATACCTGCCACCATCAAGGCGATAAACTGTGAAAGCTTGGCACCCGCAATGAATAGCATGCCAAACAGAGTCACTAGCATTACGACCACGGTACCTAAATCGGGCTGGCCCAGCAGCAGCACGGCAAAAGCGCCGAACACCATGATCGGTTTACCAAAACCACCGAAGAAGGTTTTTCTCACTTCGTCTTGTTTACGAACCAAGTAGCCCGCCATAAAGATAAACAGCGATAACTTGGCGACTTCTGCCGGTTGTAAGTTAAATAGCCCTAAAGGGATCCAACGCGATGCGCCGTTAACCGACTTACCGACGGCTAATACCACAATCAGCAAGAAGAAGGACAAGCCCAGTAGATACATACTGTATTGAAACCAGCGCTGCATCGGGATTTGCAATATGACGCTGGAGACACCTAACGCCAACACAAGGAAGATGGCATGACGGAACATAAAGTGAAACGGCTGATCGGTTAAACGAGCACTGATAGGAAACGAAGCCGATGTTACCATCACTAAGCCCGTCAGCATCAGTCCAAGAGCAATCCATACCAATTGACGATCGTAGAGCGCCTCTGGTGTGGCACGGTTAAGCCATTGCCAAATGGATTGATTGATCTCTTTCACTCTTTGCACTGAATGTTAGTCCTTCAACACGTTAGGCATACTCATGAGCAAGTTCAGTGAACGCATCACCCCTTGCCATGAAGTTATTAAATTGATCGAAGCTGGCACACGCCGGAGACAACATCACCATATCACCGGCAACTAACTGCTTCGAGATACTCTCGATAATGTCACCCATAGTTTCAAACGTCTTAGACGATGGGTGTAACGGCATAAATTGCGCTGCATCTTCACCAAAACAACACAGTTGAACGCGCTCTAGTTGCGACAACACAGGCTTAAGCTCACTGAAGTCGGCACCTTTACCAACCCCACCAACCAGAAGATACAAAGTACCTTGGCACTCTAAACCCGACAGAGCCGCTATTGTACTGGCTACGTTGGTCGCTTTTGAGTCGTTAACCCATTTGATTTCGCGTTTGTCAGCCACTACTTGGCAGCGATGCGTCAGACCATTGTAGGCTTTCAGAGCTTCAAGGCTTTTGCTGTAATCAATACCGACTTGTTTAAGCAGTGCTAGCGAGACTAACGCATTTGCCACATTGTGACGTCCAACCAATGTTAAATCTTGGGTAGCAAGTACAGGTTTACCGTTATCCATTAGCCATTCAATGCCGTCAACTGTCGCGACACCAAACTCTTGGTCATCGAGTCCGAATGTTACTAATGACATGCTGTGGTCTGGATACGTCTCTTTGTCGTCGCGGTTTACAATCGCATACTGAGCATTATTAAAGATTCTTAGCTTGGCATCGCGGTAATCGGCCATGCCTTGGTAGCGATCCATATGGTCTTCTGACAGATTCAGAAATGCTGCTGCTGCTAAGTTTAGGCTTGATGTTGTTTCTAACTGAAAGCTTGAAAGCTCAAGAACATATAAATCGGCATCAAGCTCTAGAAGGTCTAAGGCAGGAATACCGATGTTGCCACCAACACCAACGTTAAGACCCGCAGCCTTTGCAAGTACACCCGTTAGATCGGTCACTGTGCTCTTGCCATTGGAACCTGTGATAGCCACAACAGGTTTGTCTACCGCCCAGCCAAACAGTTCAATATCGCCAACAACCGGAGTTCCCGCTTGAATAACATCTTGTATTTCAGGGGTCGCGAGTGCGATACCTGGGTTAGCAACCACCAAATCAGCTTCCGCTAACCATTGGCTATTCCAACTACCAGAATGTAGCTCTACCGACTCAGGCAAAGATTCTCGGCCCGGTGGTAGCTCTCGAGTATCAATCACCTTCACACGAGTATGAGGCTGATATTTTACGAGATGTTTAACGACAGAGAGCCCGGTAATACCGAGCCCCACAACCACTACATTTTGAATATTTTGCCAACGTTCCATTTAAACAAGATGCTCTTAATAGTTTTAAAGAGCCTCTACTCAGAGGCTCACACAGGATTAACGAACTTTCAGTGTCGCTAGGCCAACCAGTACTAATACCATTGAGATGATCCAAAAACGCACGATAACACGCGGCTCTGGCCAACCTTTCAGTTCATAGTGGTGGTGAATCGGTGCCATGCGGAAAATACGCTGACCACGCAATTTATAAGAGCCCACCTGCAGAATCACTGACAGAGTCTCCATTACAAACACACCACCCATGATAACCAGTACCAACTCTTGGCGAACTAACACAGCAATCACACCCAGTGCACCGCCCAGTGCTAGTGAGCCAACATCGCCCATGAATACTTGTGCTGGGTAGGTGTTGAACCATAGGAAACCTAGGCCTGCACCGACGATAGCAGTACATACAACCACAAGCTCAGAAGTGTATGGGATGTATGGAATGTGTAGATATGCTGCGAAGTTAACGTTACCTGTCGCCCAAGCAATCACAGCAAAACCAGCAGCAACCATCACCGTTGGCATAATCGCCAAACCATCTAGGCCGTCTGTTAGGTTCACCGCGTTACTGGTACCCACAATAACAAAATAAGTCAGTACGATGTACAATAAACCTAATTGTGGCATCACATCTTTAAAGAAAGGAACAACCAGTTGAGTTGCCGCAGTATCGTGCCCGTGAGCATACAGAGCAAATGCCACAACCAATGCAATCGCCGATTGCCAGAAGTACTTCCAGCGAGCAATCAAGCCATCGGTGTTCTTACGAACCACTTTACGGTAGTCATCAACAAAACCAACCGCGCCATAACCAGCAAGTACAACTAATACCGCCCAAACGTAAGGGTTAGAAAGATCAGCCCACATTAATACTGTAATAATAATGGCAGCTAGGATCATCACGCCGCCCATGGTTGGTGTACCACGTTTGCTAAAGTGAGATTCAGGGCCGTCATTACGAACAACTTGGCCAATTTGTAGCATTTGCAGACGCTCAATTAAACGAGGTCCCATCCACAGCGACAGACATAAAGCCGTCAAAATACTCGCGATTGCACGAAACGATAGGTATTCGAACAAACGGAAAAAAGAAAGGTGTGGCTGTAGTAGCTCTGCAAGCCAAATTATCATGAAAAGTTCTCCTTTAAAGCAGCGGCTATTTTACTCATTCCTGCACTATTCGCGCCTTTTACCAACAAGGTATGTGACGCGTTTTCTGGCAAGCATAAGTGCTGCTCTATGTGCGCGATCATCGCTTGATGCGTTGCAAAGTGGGTACCATTACAGACCTCACTAATCACCTTGGTATCATCACCGTAAGTGAGTACATGCTCAAAAGCGAATGGGGCAGCATATTCACCGACTTGACGGTGAAGTGCAAGGCTTTCGTCGCCTAATTCAGCCATATTGCCTAAAATCAACCAACGCTGACCTTTGAAGCTCGACAGCAGTTTGGCTGCCGCCTTCATCGCCGGTACGCTGGCGTTGTAACTGTCATCTATCAGTTTGATATTCTGACTTAATTGTTGAACCTCAACTCGCCCTTTGACAGAGATAAGATTCGCTAAACCATTTTTTACTTCTTCAAGCGTGGCACCAAACTGAATGCTCAACGCTGCCGCCGCCAACGCATTTGCTACGTTATGCTGACCAATAATGCCAAGCTCAACCGGCATAGCGCCTTGCGGTGTTTGCATCTCAAAGCACGCTTCGCCCTGCTCATTAATGCGAATATGCTTAGCAAAGTAATCTGCCGTGCTGTCGCTTTCTGAAAATGTCAGCACCGTTTTATCTGCGAGTACTTCATTCCAGAAGTCACCACCGTTGCTTTCTAGATTAACAATAGCAGTATCACCAGCAGCAAGCCCCTGAAAGATTTCACCTTTCGCTTGTTTAACACCATCAATTGAGCCAAAGCCCTCTAGATGCGCGGCAGCTACGTTATTCACCAACGCCACCTGCGGTTTCACAAGCTGCGTGGTATAGGCGATTTCACCAATGTGGTTCGCGCCCAGCTCTATCACGGCATAGTCGTCATTGGGCTCACTGCGCAGTAAGGTTAGTGGTACACCAATATCATTATTGAAGTTACCCGCCGTAAACAGCACCTTGCCACGTTGCTGCAGAATGCTCGCCACCATCTCTTTGACGGTCGTTTTGCCACAGCTTCCTGTAATCGCCATGGTTGGCACGTCACATTGTTTGTGGATCCAAGCACTTAGCTGACCTAAAGCAAGTTTAGTGTCTTCAACAACAACTTGAGTAATATTTAGGTCAAGTTTTCGTTCGACTAACAACGCACTCGCATTTGCCTCAACCGCTTGATGACAAAAGTCATGCGCATCGAAACGTTCTCCGACAATAGCAACAAACAATGCGCCTTCTTCAACGGTGCGAGTGTCGGTAGAAACGGCATTAATTACGGCATTGTTTGAGTTACCAGCCTCAATCAACTCACCGCCGACCGCTGAACAAATCTGTTCGAGTGATACATCAATCATTATGAAATACCTAAAAGTTGAAGCGCAGACTCTCGATCTGAGTAATGGATCGTTTCGTCTTTTAATACTTGGTAATCCTCATGGCCTTTACCAGCCAAAAGAATAATGTCATTGCTGTCTGCCTGTTCAAGCGCGAACTTAACCGCTTGGTAGCGATCGTGTTCCACAAATGCATACTCAGGTTTGTTTAAGCCTGCTAGCATGTCTTTGACAATCAATGCCGGTTCTTCGTTACGAGGGTTGTCATCTGAAATAATCATTTTATCGGCGAACTGCTCTGCGGTCGCTGCCATCATAGGACGCTTACCCGTGTCACGGTCACCGCCGCAGCCAAAGATAGCCCACAATTTTCCAGAACAGTGAACTCGCAATGCTGCTAATGCTTTTTCTAAAGCGTCTGGCGTATGTGCGTAATCGACAACCACTTTTGCTTTGTTCGGCACTTGGAACAGCTCCATACGACCAATCACAGGTTGCAGCTGAGGCGCAGTGTCGACCAAGATTTGCTTATCGATACCTAATGACAGCAAGGTCGAAAAGGCCACCAGTACGTTTGATGCGTTGAACTGACCAATTAATGGAACCGAAAGATTACCTTGCCCCCAACGACCATCAAAAGAGAGCTTAATCCCAGTTTCTGCATAGGCAACATCAGATGCCCATACCGACTGTTGGTAGCCCGTTAATGGAAGTAATGAAACAGCAATCGCATTCGATAAATCTGTCATCCAAGCTTTGCCTACTTCATCATCAACATTTATCACAGCGTGCTTGCATTTGTGCTCAGTAAACAGGCTCTTCTTAGCTAAAGCGTACTCTTCCATCGTGCCATGGTAATCAAGATGATCACGGCTCAAATTAGTGAATACACCGACTTCGAAGTCCAAGGCTTTAACGCGACCTTGCACCAAGCCATGAGAAGATATTTCCATAGCTGTGTAAACCGCGTTTTCTTCAGCTAACTCACTCAGTGTGCGTTGTATTTCAATCGCACTGCCTGTGGTATTCGCCGCGGTTTTTAGACTGTCTAAAAAGCCATTACCCGTGGTGCCCATTACTGCAGAGCGTTGACCAACAAGATCAAGCCATTGAACAATCAATTGGGTGATGGTGGTTTTGCCATTGGTGCCGGTAACACCAATCAACTTAGTTGCTTGAGACGAGTAAACACGACCGGCCAACTCAGATAACACCAAGTTAAGATCTTTAATGTAAATTACTGGAACAGCATCCAACCACTCAATCAGACCATGGGCCTGTTCAGCATCAGCTTGTGCGATAACGGCATTGGCTCCCAGTGCGACCGCTTTGTCGATGAAACGACGGCCATCAACAGCATGCCCAACTACAGCAACAAAAATATCGCCGTCTTTGATGGCACGACTATCCAACTCCAACTGTTCAACGGCAATCGCATCCAGCTCAGGTGAACTAAAGTCCCCCCAAGGAGAAAGTAAAGATGACAGCGTGAGGCTATTACTCATATTGAATCCTGATTGGCTCTATTCTTGAAACTTGTTTTCATCAGCAGGGACATTCAGTATTTGCAGTGCACCCTTCATGATTTCAGAAAAAACGGGGGCAGCAACTGAACCGCCATAGTAAAGGTCACCTTGAGGCTCATTGACCACAACAACCAGCGCGACTCTTGGATCACTAACCGGGGCAAAACCTGCAGTAATCGCAATGTATTCGTCGCTGTATCCGCCAGCTTCAGCCTTACGAGAAGTACCCGTTTTTGCTGCAACTCGGTAACCAGGAACGGCCGCTCTTGTTGCTGTGCCGCCTTTTTGAGTCACCCCTTCGAGCATATTCAAAACCAGTTCAGCGTTCTCGCGCTTGATGATCTGCTTAGAAAAGTCTTGGTCGTTACTCTTAATAATATGAATCGGTTCATACATGCCTTTATTGGCTAGCGTCGCATACGCATGTGCCAACTGCATCGGTGTAACAGACAAACCGTAACCGAATGATAGTGTTGCAATTTCAAACTTAGACCAGCGACGACGATTCGGGAAAATACCGCTCGTTTCACCGATTAAGTTCAGCCCTGACATTTCGCCTAGACCAACAGAACTGTACATCCCAAGCAGAGCTTCTAATGGCATGTTAAGTGCCAACTTCGCCACACCGATGTTACTCGACTTCTTGAGGATCAGCGCTAAATCAGCCTTACCGACTTTAGACGAGTCTCGCACACGACTACCACCGATCTGCATGATGCCGTTGCCGGTATCAATAACGATATCTGGATCAGCAGTACCGTTCTCTAGCGCTGCTAAAACCACAAAAGGTTTCACGGTAGAGCCAGGCTCCATCGCATCGGTAAGTACGCGGTTACGCATCTTAAAACTTTGTAAGTCAGCACGATTGTTCGGGTTATAAGAAGGGGCATTGACCATCGCCAACACAGCGCCGGTTTTTACATCCAACAAAATAGCAGAGCCAGAAGTCGCCTTATGATCGGCCACCGCCTGTTTAATCGCTCGGTAGGCGATCGCTTGTAATCGTTGATCGATCGTTAGCTCGAGTGGTTTGCCTTCTTCACGCTCTTCTAAAGCAATGTTTTCAACAACACGTCCGTAGCGGTCTTTACGAATCGTTCGCTTACCTGCCTCGCCTGTGAGCCACTTGTCATAGCTGCGCTCAACGCCTTCTAGGCCGTGTCCATCAATGCCGGTCACACCGATAAGGTGCGCACTGACTTCGCCTGCAGGATAGTAACGTCGAGATTCCGCCTTCAGACCAACACCCACCAGCTTAAGTTCACGGATATACTTAGCCATTGCAGGGCTAACTTGTCTTTGCAGGTAAATAAATCGACGGGACTTGTTGCTAGAGATCTTGTCGATCATCGATTGTCGTTCTAAGCCAAGTACATCGGCTAACGCGTACCAACGATCAATTTGGGCCATGCCATTTTTATCGAAAATGGTTTTAGGATCAGCCCATACCGCTTCAACTGGAACACTCACAGCAAGCGGCTCGCCATTACGGTCTGAAATAATACCGCGAGCAGAAGGAATGGCCTTAACACGTACCGAGCGAAGGTCGCCCTGACGAATTAAGTTATCTGGTTCAATGATTTGGATGTAAGCCACACGACCAACCAGTGCAGCAAAGGCAAGAAACACGAAAGCAATAACGACGTTGAAACGCCATTTAATAAGAATTGGATCCGAATCCTTTTCGCTCTTCACTCGCTCTTTCGTTGGTTTCTTAACGGCTTTTGCGGGTGCTTTTTCCTTTTTACCGGTCATTTCAGTGTGATCACAACTTCTTTTTCAGAGTCTGGACGTTTCATGTCTAGCTCTCTTTTTGCCGATGCTTGAACGCGACTATGTTCAGCCAGAGCCGTCTCTTCAAGCATTAAATTTCGCCACTCATCATCAAGCTGTTCTCGCTCCACCAACGCCGTGTCTTTTTGCGTGATCGCCTGACGTGACATATGTGTCGTAAGAACGACCCCCATCGCACTCGCGAAGATACAGATAAGAAGCATCAATGGGACCTTGCCCACGGAGATCAAATCAAAAAATATTATCTTGGCTAAGTTCGGTTTGGAGGTCTTCATTGACTATAGCTTTTCTGCGATTCGTAGTACTGAACTGCGCGAACGAGTATTCTCATCCACTTCATCTTTAGAAGGCTTGATCGCTTTACCAATTGGTTTTAGATCGGCACTACCTAAAGCTTTAATTTGATCTTCGGTTAGCGGTAAACCATGAGGAACCTGTGGCCCTTGGCTCTCTTTACGAATAAAGCGCTTCACCATGCGGTCTTCAAGAGAGTGGAAGCTGATAACAGAGATACGACCTTGAGGAGCAAGAATGCTTGCTGCACCTTTCAGTGCGGTATCGA
>NZ_JADDYK010000036.1:131138-170877 GCF_015163615.1 Vibrio sp. OPT18 | reverse complement strand
TCTCTTCAAGTTCGCTGTTGATATAGATACGGAAGGCTTGGAAAGCACGTGTTGCTGGGTGCTTTTTCTCTTTGAAGCTTTTTGGAGCCACATCCGAGATAAGCTTAGCCAACTGACCAGTGCGCGTTAGTGGTTCGTTCTCTTCATTCTCTTGATAAGCGATGATGCCTTTCGCGATACGACGAGCGTGTTTGTCTTCACCGAACTCACGGATAACCCATGTGATGTCATCAAGATCGGCTTCAACTAACCACTGAGAGACAGGAATACCAGTTGTTGGATCCATACGCATATCAAGCGGACCGTCTTTCATGAAGCTAAAGCCACGCTCAGCGTCATCTAGCTGTGGTGAAGAAACACCTAGATCCAGTAAAACGCCATCCACTTGACCGACTAAGTCATAACGCTCTGCATATTCAGCCATACCTGAAAACGGGCCGTGAATAATCGTAAAACGAGGGTCATCAATCTTTTGCGCTTCTGCAATCGCTTGTGGATCGCGGTCAATACTAAAGAGTCGTCCATTCTCGCCCAGTTTAGACAGGATTGTACGGCTGTGACCACCACGGCCAAAAGTACCATCGATGTAGGTACCGTCAGGTTTGATCGCAAGTCCGTCAATAGATTCGTTAAGCAATACTGAAATATGTTTGAATGCTTCTGTCATAGTCTTCTCAGTGAGTGGATTGAGCCATTAGTTCGGCAATAATTTGTTCTATTAACGTTTTAGTGTACTGATTTCACGCCGTATCTCCACCATATTGTGTATAGGCTTTGGGAATTTTTGACCCAAGCTCATATCAGGGTGAAGGATTCTAAGGAAATCTAAATAATTTACGTCAATATAAAGCAAAAAACCCATCACTACCGTTAAGTAATGATGGGTTCTTTATATAGGTGGAGTTGACACATACGCCGGGTTCTGTTCCGCTTGCGCGGCGGTAACCATTCGTCTAGGCCTGCAATCGCTCACAGGCTCAAGCAATCTACCCGCCCCCATACGCGAGCAACGCAATGTGAGGGCCTATTTGATCTTGCTCCGGGTGGAGTTTACCTTGCTACGAACTGTTGCCAGTCGCACGGTGCGCTCTTACCGCACCCTTTCAGCCTTACCTGTGCCCCTTCCGAAGAAATGAGGCCATCGGCGGTCTTCTCTCTGCTGCACTTGTCGTGGGCTCGCGCCCCCCAGACGTTATCTGGCACCCTGCTCTATGGAGCCCGGACGTTCCTCCCCTCTACCAGTCTCCCGAAGGACTTCAACGTCAGTTTCCCGAAGGACCTCAACGTCAGTCTCCCGAAGGACATCAGCAAAGCAGCGATTACCCGTTCAACTCCGAGGGCGGATTGTATAGAGATTAGGGTGCAGTGTCTAGCGAGATCACAAATATGGTGCAAACCTCTAAGCAACTGCGTGATTTTCACACAATTCAGACAAAAAAGAGGAATGACGGCAATACCATCACTCCTCACAAGCTTTTTAATACGGGTTAGCTACTCTATAAAGAGGTTTCTAGTTGTCTAGATGCTCTAGGCCCCATTTGTATAAAGCGTTCTTTTTCAGATTGTAGATTTCTGCCGTCATCGCCGCCGCTTTTTTAAGAGGCAGCTCTTTGGTTAGAATACCTAGTGTGCGAGTCGCTTCGTCTGGCAGTTCTGTGCTCGCTTCTTCACGGTGACCGTGAATCAGTAACACCATCTCACCACGTTTACGGTTCGCGTCTTCTTCAATCCACTCAATAAGTTCACCGAGTGGCAGCCCTTGGATGGTTTCGAAGGTTTTGGTTAGCTCACGCGCCAATACAACCTCACGGTCAGGGCCAAGAATCTCAAGCATGTCTTGCAGAGAGTCTGAAATACGGTGCGGTGATTCATAGAAGATACAGGTGCGCTCTGCTTTTGCGATCTCTAAGAACTTGTCTTTACGACCTTTGCTCTTTGGCGGTAAGAAGCCTTCAAAGCTGAAACGATCTGACGGTAAACCAGAAGCACTTAACGCGGTAATCACAGCACAAGCACCAGGAAGTGGCACAACTCTCACACCCGCTTGACGACATTGTGAGACAAGATGGTAACCTGGGTCACTAATTAAAGGAGTACCCGCATCAGAGACTAATGCGATAGACTGACCTTCTAATAACCTTTCGACTAGAACTTGCGCTTTAGTTTGTTCATTATGATCATGTAAAGCGAACGTTCTGGTTGATATATTGAAGTGAGCAAGCAGCTTACCCGTGTGGCGTGTGTCTTCGGCTGCAATAACATCGACACTTGATAAAATTTCAATTGCTCTTTGAGTGATATCTCCCAAATTTCCGATTGGGGTTGGCACAATGTAGAGAGTTGGGCTCTCTGTGAGCAAGGTTTTGTTATCTGTCATTTGTTTACCATCACTTCAACGATTAATATAGATACAAATTTATACGGAATTTAAAGAACTCATGGCAACGATGAACCATAAGAGACTCAGTGTACCACGCTTACTAACTCCAATTGCATTAGCAATTACATTGGCGGCTTGTTCTTCAGGTCCTCAAGCACCAACGAGCGTTGATATTACACTAGATCCAGCGCAATCAACTGAAAGTTACATGATGCAGGCGGATAGTAGCAAAGGAAGTCTACAAAACGACTGGTTAATCATGGCACTTAAGGCTTCTGTGCAAGCTGGAAAAACCGATCAAGCAACTCTGCTTATCAAACGCTTAGCAAAACAAGAGTTGAGCGAGACGCAACAAGCGGAATGGCAATTAGCGCGCGCTCAACTGTTGGTGAATAACTCGCAGCCTGAACAAGCTTATAGCCAACTGAACTTCCAGCCTTGGTGGAAACTTCCGAACGAGCAGTGGAAAGATTATCACGAGATACGCGCGAACATTTCTGAAATGCAAAGCGAGTATTTTGAAGCAAGCCGTGAGTTAGTTCTTTATTCAGAATATCTAGACGCTGACGACGAGCTCCAACAACAAGCTGCTGACCGTATTTGGCAAAACCTAAATAGCTACTCTCAATATGAGATTCTAGAGCTTAAGACGTCGCCTACAGAAGACGTTCTTGCAGGTTGGTTACAGCTGGCGATTTACATGAAGACGCTGAACTCAAACCTTCCAAACCTGCAGGAAACCCTGTCTGATTGGCTAGTAGAGAACCCTCAGCACCCAGCAGCGACATATACACCTCAGGCGATCACTGACATCTTGGCGCTAGAGATCAGCAAGCCAACCAGCACTGCACTATTACTGCCTCTAACCGGTAAATACGGTAAGCAAGCACAACTTGTGCGTGACGGCTTCATCTTTGCGATGATGAATGACAAAGAGCGTGAAGAAGATGCAACGCTGACGGTAATGGATACCAACGTGCAAAGTGCCGCTGAGATTAAAGCGACACTGGAAGAGAACAACGTTGATTTCATCGTTGGCCCGCTGATTAAGAGCAACATCACTAAGCTTCAGCAAGCGCAGAAAAAACACGAAAACTCGATTCCAGCATTAGCTCTGAACATTCCAACGCAACTAGAACCAGATACCAACATTTGTTATCTCGCTCTATCGCCAGAGCAAGAAGTTGCTCAGGCAGCGAAGCACCTATTTGCTCAAGGCTACAAGTACCCGCTGATCCTTGCACCAAGAGGACGTTTAGGTGAGCGTGTTGAGCAAGCGTTTAAAGAAGAGTGGAAAAAATACAGCAGCAACGATGTGGCTATCAGCTTGTTCTCTGACAAACGCCAACTGCAACGTAATGTGAATCAGGTATTCGGCTTGCAAGAGAGCCAACAGCGTATCGCTCAAATGGACGGGTTACTGAACCTAGACCTAGAAACCGAGCCACGCAGCCGTCGCGATATCGATTCTGTCTACATTGTGGCTAAGAACTCAGAGCTAACACTAATCAAACCCTTCATTGAAGTTGCAATTAACCCAGATGCGAGCCAACCCGCTCTTTTCTCAAACTCACGCAGCAACAGCGGTGATAAGCAGTATGAAGACCTAACCGGTGTGTTCTACAGCGATATTCCACTATTGGTTGAGAATAAAAACGAGCTTAATAAAGAGCTCAACGACCTATGGCCTGCACACTCAAACGGTCAAAAGCGTCTGCAAGCACTGGGAATGGATGCATACTACCTAATGGATGCACTACCACAGATGAAAGCCGTGCAGGGTTACAGCATTCCAGGTGAAACGGGTGTGTTAACCATCGATAACAACTGTGTGGTTCAACGTGAAATCAGCTGGGCAGAGCATGGGGCTTTTTAGCCGAAAGTTCCTATCCAAACCAAGTATCACCCACAAGCAAGTGGGTGATAAATATGAGACAGTGGCAAAATCTTATCTGATTAACCACGGTTTATCGTTAATAGAAGAAAACTTCATAGCAAAATGTGGCGAGATTGATCTTATAATGCGCCATAACAATACGGTTGTGTTTGCTGAGGTAAAATACCGCAAGCAAACCCGCTACGGACATGCCGCTGAAATGGTGACTGCCAAGAAGTCACAGAAACTGCTCAAAACAGCCAATGTTTGGCTTATGCAGCAAGGCTTGTCGGTGCACTCTACAGATTTCAGGTTTGATATTGTTGCCATTGAAGGGCCGAATGACACTATCGACTGGATTCAAAACGCGATTACCCAAGGATAAACATGCTAGACAGCATTAAAGAAAGTTTCACAGAAAGTATTCAAATCCAAATTGCGGCTGCAGAAGCTCTGCCTGACGCAATCACGCATGCCGCTCAAGCCATGGTTGCGACCTTGCTTAACGGAAACAAAATTCTTTGTTGTGGTAATGGTGGTTCGGCGTCGAATGCTCAGCAATTTGTATCGTGCCTACTCAACCGGTTTGAAACAGAGCGCCCTAGCCTTCCCGCGATGGCACTCACAGCAGACAACACCACACTAACGGCTGTGGCTAACGACTACCACTATGAAGAGATCTTCTCTAAACAGGTGCGTGCGTTTGGCCAAACTGGCGATATCCTGTTGGCGATCTCGACTAGTGGTAACAGCAAGAACATCATCAAGGCAATGGAAGCAGCGGTAACTCGCGACATGACAATCATCGCCTTTACTGGTAAAGATGGTGGCGAGATGGCTGGGCTGCTTGGTGAACACGATGTAGAGATTCGTATCCCTTCACACCGTACAGCGCGCATTCATGAAGTACACATGGTGACATTACACTGCCTATGTGACCTAATCGATCAAGTACTCTTCCCTGCTCACGAAGAGTGATATACGGAGCATCACAATGAAATCATTAACCTCTATGAGGCTGTTTAAGCTGATTAGTGTTTCGCTACTTACACTGTCTCTGTCTGGTTGTGCTGGCATTTTCATTGCTGGTGCTGCAACCACTGCAAACCTAGTCACGGATACGCGAACCACCAAAGAGATTTGGAACGACAACAACATCGAATTTGAAGTTGCAGCGATTACCAATAAACAACCATTCCGTGGCAACGTACGTGTCACCGCAAGCTCATACCGAGGTTCGGTGGTACTGATGGGGCAAGCGACCACAGATTCAGAACGTCGCGCTTTTGAAAACCAAGCCAAAGAAGTGGCTGGCGTTGAGAGCATCCACAATCAGGTTCGAGTGAAAGAGCCATTGTCTGTGAGCGCTATCAGTAAAGACAGCTGGATTACCACTAAGGTGAAATCAGCTCTGCTTGCGAATACTGAGCTTAACGGCATCAAAGTAAAAGTAATTACTGAGGATTCTGAAGTATTCCTACTTGGACTCGTGACTCGAGAGCATGCCGATATCGCAACAGAAGTTGCACGTAATATCTCTGGCGTAAAACAGGTCATTCGAGCGTTTGAATATGGTGAAGAAGAGACGGCTGTTAATTAGCCTAAAAGCCAGTCAATTGAATGCTATAAAGCAGAAAAGAAAAAGCAGCGACTCGTCGCTGCTTTTTTATTTGGTTCGTTATTTAACTAACGTTATTTGATAACACGAAGGCTTGGGCGACCTTTCGCTGGACGAGGTGGCTCAGGATCTGAGTCAGGCTCTTCAGCATCTACGTCTGCCGTTGCTACGCTCAAAGATGGGCCTTTTTCTGGTTCTTCAAAAGGACTTTCTTCAATCCCTTCTTCAAACGCTTCCATGTAAGCCTCTTCAGGTTCAAACATGGTACCAGCACCATTTTCACGAGCATAAATCGCTTGTACTGCGTAAAGCGGAACGATCACAGAGTGTGGACGACCACTAAAGCGAGCACTAAACGTCACAGCTTCGTTACCCAGTTCAAGTTGTCCAACCGCACGAGGTGCGATGTTCAGAATGATCTGACCATCTTGAACAAACTCTTCTGGAACTCGCACACCCGGCAATGTTGCTTCAACAACAAGGTGTGGAGTTAGTTCGTTATCAACCAGCCACTCATAAAATGCACGAAGCATGTATGGTCGGCGTGGAGTCATATTAGAAATATCCATAAACGCTTAGCGAACGAGTCGCATCTCACGCTCAGCTTCAGTTAGAGAAGCTAGGAATGAATCACGTTCGAATACGCGGTTCATGTAAATCTTAAGCTCTTTAGAACCAGGACCAATCAGTTCGATACCAAGCTCAGGTAAACGCCATAGTAGCGGAGCTAGGTAACAATCAATTAGGCTAAACTCTTCGCTCATGAAGTATTCATACTCAGCGAAGATAGGAGCAAGAGTCAGTAGGTCGTTGCGCAGTTTAACGCGAGCTGCTTCAGATTCTTCAGCGTTGCCTTTAACGATCTTCTCTGCAACCGAATACCAGTTACGCTCAATGCGGTACATCATTAGACGGCTGTTACCACGAGCAACCGGGTATACAGGCATCAACGGTGGATGAGGGAAACGCTCATCTAGGTATTCCATGATGATCTTTGAGTCATATAGAGCAAGCTCACGATCAACAAGAGTAGGTACTGATTTGTACGGGTTCAGTTCAACAAGCTCTGCTGGTAGATTTTTTTCATCAACCAACTCAACTTCAACACTTACGCCTTTTTCAGCAAGAACGATGCGCACCTGATGGCTATACATATCAGAAGCACTTGAGAAAAGAGTCATTACAGAACGTTTATTGGCAGCTACAGCCATGGAGCCCTCCAGTACACTTTAAATAAAAACAATGGAGGCCTAAAGCCTCCATTGAACATTAACATAATTTGGGAATTAGCACGGTATTATAGCACAATTAGTGCACATCACGCCAATACTCTTTCTTCAGCAAAATCACGATGATAGTGAAGATTACTAAGAAGGCCATTACCCACCAACCCATAGCGTGACGCTCAAGTTGAACTGGGTCGCCCGAGTAAACCAAAAAGTTAACAAGGTCACGAACCGCTTCGTCGTATTCACCAGCACTTAATTCGCCAGAGCCATCAGTCTCAGTGCCAACAACAACCGTCACTTCCTCGCCATCTACCATATGAGTATCGTAGATTGGTGTTGGGATGCCTTGCAGTTCTTCAAGAACGTGCGGCATACCAACGCTTGGGAAAACAATGTTGTTCACGCCAAATGGACGAGACGGATCTTCATAGAAAGTACGAAGGTAAGTGTACAGCCAGTCTGCGCCACGAACACGAGCAACCAATGTTAGGTCTGGTGGCGGAGCACCAAACCAACTTGCCGCTTGATCAGAAGGCATAGCATTAACCATCAAGTCACCGATTTTCGCTTCAGGGTCGAAAATCAGATTTTCCTTCATAAGATCAACTGGGATCTCTAAATCATTCGCAACACGTTCATAGCGCTGGTACTGCGTTGAGTGACAAGCGAAACAGTAGTTCATGAACATCTTAGCGCCATTTTGCAATGAAGCTTTGTCTGTTAAATCATTGTTCGCTTTATCTAATGGTACGTTTGCACCCGCTGCCATCGCCAGTGACGGCAACATAGCAAATAAAATTACAATCCACTTTTTCATTTGAATGTCACCCTTTCTGGTAATGGTTTCGTCGCTTCATTTTTACTGTAGAACCACAGTAGAACGAAGAACATGAAATAACCTAAGCTAAAGATTTGAGCCAGTAGCGTGTATGTTGGCGTTGCTGGAAGCGCACCAAGTACACCAAGCGCAATAAAGCTTATTGTGAATTGGATGATGTTAATCAAATGCAGTTTGCTACGGTAACGGTAAGAACGCACTTTACAACGGTCAAACCATGGTAGTAGGAATAGCACAACAATAGATGCGCCCATTGCTACAACACCTAGCAACTTATCAGGAACAGCACGCAGAATTGCGTAAAACGGCGTGAAGTACCATACCGGAGCGATGTGCTCTGGTGTTTTCAGTGGGTTAGCAGCTTCAAAGTTTGGCGGCTCAAGGAAGAATCCACCCATCTCTGGGTTAAAGAACAGCACATAACAGAAGAAGAATAGGAAACCGGCCACACCAACCATATCTTTCACGGTACCGTATGGGTGGAAAGGAATAGAGTCAATGATGTCGTATTTCTTAGTGTAATCCTTGTGGAATGGGAACTGCGTTTTGTAGTCGTCGCCCATTGTGCCTTTAGGAAGTTTCGTCTCAATACCGTCTGGGTTGTTCGAACCCACTTCGTGCAGTGCTAGTACGTGAAGTACGATAAGCAGCAGAAGTACAATTGGTAAAGCGATAACGTGCAGTGCGAAGAAACGGTTCAGCGTTGCACCAGAGATGATGTAGTCACCACGGATCCAAAGCGTTAGGTCATCACCGATAACAGGGATCGCACCAAACAGAGAAATGATTACCTGAGCACCCCAGTAAGACATTTGACCCCATGGTAGTAGGTAACCCATGAAAGCCTCAGCCATAAGCACTAAGAAGATCAACATACCGAAGATCCAAAGTAGCTCACGAGGTTTTTGGTAAGAACCGTAGATTAAGCCACGGAACATATGCAGGTAGATAACAACGAAGAATGCCGAAGCACCTGTTGAGTGCATGTAACGTAGTAGCCAACCGTATTCCACATCACGCATGATGTATTCAACAGAAGCAAATGCACCCTCACCTGACGGTACGTAGTTCATTGTTAGCCAAATACCCGTAAGGATTTGGTTAACCAGTACCAACATTGCCAAAGAACCGAAAAGGTACCAAAAGTTAAAGTTCTTAGGCATTGGGTATTCAGATAAATGCTTTTTATAAGCATTCATCGCGGGTAGACGTTTCTCTACCCAATCAAGCAATCCTTGCATTACGCGTCTCCCTCGTCCACACCGATCATGATCTTAGTGTCACTCAAATACATATGCTTTGGTACAACAAGATTCAATGGAGCTGGTACGCCTTGGAATACTCGACCTGCCATATCAAACTTTGAACCATGACAAGGACAGAAGAAACCAGACTTAACACCCTGAACTTGTTCTGCAAAAGAATCCGGCAGGTAAGTTGGAGAACAACCTAAGTGCGTACAGAAACCAACAGCAACGAAGAATTCCGGCTTAATTGAACGGAACTCGTTCTGTGCGTATTCTGGTTGTTGTTCAGCTTCAGATTGAGGGTCACGAAGTTGACCACCGATCGATTTTAGGTTTTCTAGTACCGACTCAGCACGGCGTACAACCCATACAGGCTTACCTTGCCACTCGACACGAACCATTTGTCCCGGTTCTAACTTACTGACTTCCACTTCCACCGGCGCGCCCGCAGCTTTCGCCTTGGCACTCGGATTCCATGATTTAATAAAAGGCACGGCTACAGCAGCTGCTCCTAAACCACCAACAACGGCTGTTGTTGCGGTTAAGAAACGCCTGCGACCGTTATTTAAAGGCGCGTTGCTCATCCAAACATTCTCCCATTTGCTCCTTGTGGATTGAAATAATTCCGATTAAAGAGCATGGCTAACAAAATATGTATTTAGTTCTATTTATTGACGGCAAATGATAAATAAAACCCTACTTTTTGACAAGATAAAGCTACCTTTTTGTAACAATCATGAGGCAAAGCGCACATTGGGTTACAAAAGCTTTCAAAATATAAGAATTTGGAAATAAAACGAGGAAGGGAAAGCGTTTAGAGGGGGTATAAAAACAAAAAGCCCGGCATATAGCCGAGCTTTGAACCACAATTCCAGTCGTAAAACTGGGAGCGTGTACTTTTTCGTAAAGAAAAATTAACGCTTAGAGAATTGAGGTTTACGACGTGCTTTACGTAGACCAACTTTCTTACGTTCAACGCAACGAGCGTCACGAGTAACGTAGCCAGCTGCACGTAGAGCAGGACGTAGAGTTTCATCGTACTCCATAAGAGCGCGAGTGATACCGTGGCGGATTGCGCCAGCTTGACCAGAAATACCACCACCAGAAACAGTGATGTAAAGGTCAAGTTTCTCAGTTAGTTCAACTAGCTCAAGAGGTTGCTTAACAACCATACGAGAAGTTGGACGACCGAAGTAAACATCAAGGCTACGCTTGTTGATTACGATCTCACCAGAGCCTGGTTTGATGAAAACACGAGCTGCTGAGCTTTTGCGACGACCAGTGCCGTAGTATTGATTCTCTGCCATTTTCATAATCCCCTTAGATGTCTAGTACTTGTGGCTGTTGAGCAACATGGTTGTGCTCAGTACCAGCGTACACTTTAAGCTTACGGTACATCGCGCGGCCTAGAGGACCACGTGGAAGCATACCTTTAACTGCTAGTTCTAGAACCATTTCTGGTTTCTTAGCAATTAGCTTTTCAAAAGTGATAGTTTTAAGACCACCTGGGAACTCAGAGTGACGGTAGTAAACCTTACCCTTAGCTTTGTTACCAGTTACAGCAACTTTCTCAGCGTTAACAACGATGATGTAATCACCAGTGTCTACGTGAGGAGTGTATTCTGCTTTGTGCTTGCCGCGTAGGCGAGAAGCGATTTCACTTGCTAGACGGCCAAGAGTTTTGCCTTCAGCGTCTACAACATACCAGTCGCGTTTTACAGTTTCTGGTTTAGCAACGAAAGTTTTCATGCTAATAATTACCTATTTAAAAAATTTACACTTAAGGAATACTCGCGTATTCCCACTGTCTAAGAGTTACCATTCATCACCCCTTCGAGTGTTGGAAAACTCTTGGCATAACGTGATTTTACTCATCGCTAGAGGCCCGCAGTAACGGTAGGTCGCAGGATTATAGAGAAGAGCGAAGAAAAAATCACCTCTTTTTGAACAAAATCACGATTTTTTTAATTCTATTTCTTATTCGAGATAATCAAAGCTAACTTAAGTGTTCTTTTGCCAAATATTCATGGCTCTGCATTTCAATTAAACGCGACTGACAACGTTTAAATTCAAACTCTAGCTGACCATGGGTGTATAGCTTTTCTAGCTCCACTTCCGCTGAAATAATCAGTTTCACATTGCGCTCGTAGAACTCATCAACTAATGCAATGAAGCGCCTCGCAGCGTCATCTGAAGTCGCGCCCATTTGCAACACATCCGCCAATAGAACCGTGTGATAAACCCGAGACAACTCAATATAGTCGTTCTGGCTACGAGCCGACTGACAAAGCTGAGCAAAGGTACCGTGCAGTACGCCATCACTCGCTTCAACTACATCTAATTGACGGTGATTAACCTCTATCTGCTTAAGCTTCTCTTTATCTTCGCCAACCAGCTGAGCGTAATACTTTTCGAGATTGATATTCGCTTGGCTATCTAGCGGGTAATGGTAAATCTCAGCCTGTTCTAAGGTACGTAGACGATAATCAATGCCACTATCGACATTAAGGATATGACAGTTGTCTTGAATGAGCTTAATAGCCGGTAAGAAACGCGCTCGCTGTAACCCGTTGCGATACAGATCCGCAGGTGGAATATTAGAGGTCGCAACCAAGATAACGTTTCGAGCGAATAACTCTTGGAACAAGGTTCCTAGGATCATCGCATCGGTGATGTCCGAAACAAAGAATTCATCGAAACAGATAATGTCCGCTTCTTCCTTCAACTTGTCTGCGACTAAAGGCAATGGATCACTCACATTACCTAGCGCCTTTAGCTCATCATGGACTCGATACATAAAGCGGTGAAAGTGAACACGCATTTTTTTAGTGGTCGGTAAGGCATCGTAGAACGTATCCATTAAGTACGTTTTTCCTCGCCCTACGCCACCCCAGAAATAGAGACCTTTTGGTGGCTGTGGCAGTTCTGGCTTTTTGCCCAATAATTTCTGGAAGCGAGTCAGTTGAGGAATGGGCATATTCATGTAATCTTGGAATTGATGAAAGAGTTCATCTAAAGATTTTACGGCTTGCTCTTGTGCTGGATCTCTTTGAAATCCATGTTCTTTTATATCTTGTTCGTATTTTTTAATGGGATTCATGACGACATTTCCACAATGAAAGCAATATCAGGCAACAACTAAAAATGAGCCCAAACAGTACGAGGAATAACGTGATGTGGTGAATAATGCAGCATCAAACTGCTAACTAGCGCACACGCATTTCTCTTTATACTGCGGCTTTCTCATAGTACCATGGAGCCGTATCACGTGTAACTAAGCAGTAACAAACATGTTAAAAAACAATAATAAGGAGCTGTTATGCCTTGGATGTATGCCGTTGCCGGTTTACTAGTCGGAGTTATTTTAGGGGTCGCTATTTCTCGTCTCATGACACCTGAATACAAAAAACAAAAGAACGTACAGAAAGAATTAGATAGCGCAAAGTTTGCCCTTGAACAGCAGCGACAAGAGCTGGCTGATCACTTTGCGAAATCAGCAGAAATGTTGGACACATTAGGTAAAGACTACACAAAACTGTACCAACACATGGAAAAAACAAGCTCAGAGCTGATTCCTAACCTGCCAGAGCAAGATAACCCGTTTGTGAAAACAGCCGCTGCCCATTCGGACAAGCCACAAGAGAAGTCTTCAGCAAAAGAGGCGACACTTGAGGAACAACCGAAAGATTACGCTAATGGCGCGACCGGTTTATTTACAGAGCAGAAGAAAGAAATCATGGATGCTCCCGATGTGGTAACAGCAAAAGCATCGTAAACATTTAACACTTCTGTGAACTTTACAAAGGTTTTTGAGTCATAACTTTCACTCAGGTCATTTGAAACTTCTCATACTTATTAAACGTATAAGAGGGTTAAGACCTTAACTAGAGAGGAGTTTATGATGAAAAAACCTTTGCTTGCTTTATCAGTACTGACTTTAAGCTTAAGTTCAATCATCACCCCCATTCAAGCAACAGCCGCACTGCCATTAAGTGTGGGTAATGAACAATTACCGAGCCTTGCTCCGATGCTTGAACAAGTGACCCCCGCTGTGGTTAGTATTGCCGTAGAAGGCAAACAGGTACAACGTCAGCAAATCCCTGAACAATTTCAATTCTTTTTTGGTCCAGAACAAACACGAGAGCGTCCATTCCGCGGATTAGGCTCTGGTGTCATCATTGACGCCAAGAAGGGTCATATCGTGACCAATTACCATGTCATTAATGGCGCGGACGATATCAAAGTAAAACTGCATGATGGTCGAGAGTACGATGCTGAGCTAATCGGCGGCGACCAGATGTCTGATATCGCACTGCTAAAATTAGAAGAAGCCAAGAACCTTACCCAGATAAAAGTCGCAGACTCAGACAAACTAAGAGTTGGTGATTTTAGTGTCGCGATCGGTAACCCATTCGGACTTGGGCAAACCGTAACATCCGGTATTGTTTCTGCGCTCGGTCGTAGCGGCCTGAATCTAGAAAATTTTGAAAACTTCATTCAAACCGATGCAGCAATCAACAGCGGTAACTCTGGTGGCGCGCTAGTGAACCTCAACGGTGAGCTAATTGGTATCAACACCGCCATTCTTGGCCCTAACGGAGGTAATGTCGGTATCGGCTTTGCAATCCCCTCTAATATGATGACAAACCTGACAGAACAAATTCTCGACTTCGGTGAAGTAAAACGCGGTATGCTTGGCGTTCAAGGCGGAGAAGTGACCTCCGAATTGGCAGAAGCACTCGGTTATGAATCAAGTAAGGGCGCCTTTGTTAGCCAAATCGTTCCTGACAGCGCAGCAGATAAAGCAGGACTGAAAGCGGGCGATATTATTGTCTCTATTAATGGCAAACGCATTGATACCTTCAGCGAGTTAAGAGCTAAGGTCGCAACACTCGGCGCAGGTAAACAGATCGAGCTGGGTGTGGTTCGTGACGGTAAGAGCAAAACTTTTGATGTGACGCTTGGTGAATCCACCAATAATAAAACACAAGCTGAGAAGCTCCATGAAGGACTGGCCGGTGCTGAATTAACCAACACAACCGAGAGTGACTCTGCAACAGGCGTCAAGGTATCGAATGTTGCTCAAGGTTCACCAGCCGAAGCCTATCAACTTCTGAAAGATGACATCATCATCGGAGTAAACCGTCAAACGGTTAAGAACCTTGCTGAGTTTAGAGAGATTCTTGAAAAACAACCTGGTGTACTGGCGCTTAATATCCAGCGAGGCGACCGAACTATCTATCTTGTAATTCGATAGTCTTACGTCAGCGCAATTACAGGGAGGCTCAGTAAGTTTGCTTTAAACTTACTCAGTCTCCCTTTTCTTTAGATCAATCAAAATGCTATGCTTCACTTGTAATCAAGTCAGTCATCCATTGATGGAGGCTTCACACCTTACTTGTTGAAGAGGGAAACATGCTGTCCTTTCTATTTCGTTCTATTTCCCTTGGACTCGTTTCAGCGGCGCTTATTCTTCTCGCATTCCCGAGCTTAAGACCAGCGATTGTCGCTGACGTCACTAGCCCTAAAGTCGATAATATTGGCTCTCTTCAGATTTCATTTAACCAAGCAGTTCGCCGCGCGGCACCTGCAGTGGTTAACATTTATAGCCGTAAATACGCTGAAAGCGATCGCAACAAACTGCTGACTCAAGGTTTGGGCTCTGGGGTGATTGTTAGCGAGAAAGGCTACATCATTACCAACTTCCATGTTGTAGCTCAAGCAGACCAAATAGTTGTGGCACTTCAAGATGGCCGAGTGGCCGCTGCACAACTGGTTGGCTCAGACAAGCGCACCGATATCGCGATACTTAGAGTCAGCGGTGATAACCTACCGGTGATCCCACTCAACCCTAATTACAAAGCCAACGTCGGTGATGTAGTACTGGCTATCGGTAATCCATATAACCTAGGTCAAACAACAACCTTTGGCATCATCTCTGCAACCGGCCGCTCTTCGATCAGTGCCGATGGCCATCAAGCCTTTATCCAGACCGATGCAGCAATCAATGAAGGTAACTCTGGTGGTGCTCTGGTTAACTCTCAGGGTGAGTTAGTCGGCATCAATACCGCCTCTTTCCAACAAGCGACCGACATGGAAACCTACGGTATTTCATTTGCTATCCCCTACCCACTTGCCAATAAAATCATGGAAAAGATCATCGCTGATGGTCGTGTGATCCGTGGTTATATCGGCATCGACGGGCAAGACATCAACTCAGTCACTTCTCGCATGTTGGGTACTAAGAATATCGGTGGGATTGTTGTGTTGGGTATCGATCCAAATGGTCCGGCTGCTGATGCAGGTTTTGAAGCTCAAGATATTATTGTCAGCATCAACAATAATCAGGTAAATGGTCGCCAGAGCGTGATGGATATCGTTACCGATCTACGCCCAGGTACGGTGATCGATGTCGGCATCTTGCGCCAAGGTGAAAGCCAAACCCTAAAGGTGACCATCGCCGAAGATACACGCCTGTAGAGCAAACTCTGTAAGCAGTGATTCAAGCTGCTAATACACAAGTACAAAAAACCCAGCTCATAGGCTGGGTTTTCTTTTATCTAAAGATTGTTTCAAGTATCTCTACGATTCACTTTGCTCTTCGATATCGATGCGCGTCACTCGCTGTAGTCCTCTAGGCAGTAGGCCACCACGACGACCACGTTCACCACGGAAGTTTTCAAGATCCGCAGGTTTCAAACCAAGCTTACGTTTACCGGCGTAGATAGTCAGCGTCGCATTCTCTGGGATAGCCATAAGATGCGAGACAAACTCTTCACGCTCTTTTGCTTTCGCAGAAGGGATGTTGATGATCTTGTTGCCTTTACCTTTGCTCAGCTGAGGTAGATCTTTAATCGGGAACAACAACATACGGCCTTGGTTAGTAATCGCCAGAATCTGGTTACTGTCCAAGTCAGCAATAGGGCTTGGCATCATCACTTCAGAAGCTTGTGGCAAGTTAACCAAGGCTTTACCGCTCTTGTTCTTAGACAGCAGATCGCTACCCTTACAAACAAAGCCATAACCTGCATCAGAACCGACTAACCATAATTGTTCATTCTCTCCCATCACCACTTGGCGAATAGAAGTACCCGGGCTGACGTTCAAGCGGCCTGTAATTGGCTCACCTTGGCTTCGCGCCGACGGTAGTGAATGTGACTCAAGGGAGTAGCTTCGGCCATCACTGCCGAGGAACACCGCTTGCTGGTTACTCTTACCCTTAGCACTCGCTAAGAACTTATCACCCGATTTGTAGTTCAAGCCTTCAGCGCCCACTTCATGCCCTTTGGCATGACGAATCCAACCTTTCTCAGACAACACAACCGTGATTGGTTCGCTTGGTACTAAGTCGCGCTCTGTTAGCGCTTTCGCTTCAGCACGCTCAATCAGAGGTGAACGACGATCATCGCCGTATTTATCCGCATCTGCTTGGATTTCTTTTTTGATCAGCGTATTCAAGCGACGCTCTGAACCGAGTAGCTTTTCAAGCTTTTCACGTTCAGCTTCAAGCTCTTCTTGCTCAGCTCGAATCTTAAACTCTTCTAACTTAGCTAAGTTACGAAGTTTAATATCAAGAATCGCATTGGCTTGAATTTCAGAGATATTGAAACGGCTCATTAGGACAGGACATGGTTCGTCTTCTGTACGAATGATCTCAATCACTTCATCGATATTAAGATAAGCAGCAAGCAAACCTTCTAAGATGTGCAAACGTGCCAATACTTTATCTAAACGGTACTGCAAACGACGGCGAACCGTTGTACGACGGAACTCAATCCACTCTTTCAGGATTTGAACTAAGCCTTTAACTTGAGGACGGTTATCTAAACCAATCATGTTCAAGTTAACGCGGAAGTTTTTCTCTAGATCCGTCGACGCGAACAGGTGACTCATCAATTGGTCACAGTCGATACGATTAGAACGAGGAACAACAACGATACGCGTTGGGTTCTCGTGATCAGATTCATCACGCAAGTCGTCAACCATTGGCAGCTTCTTAGCGCGCATCTGGTTAGCGATTTGCTCAAGTAACTTCGCACCTGACACTTGATGAGGTAAAGCCGTGATAACAATATCAGAGCCTTCCTTGTGCCAAACCGCGCGCATCTTGATGCTGCCACGTCCAGTACGGTAGATCTTTTCGATGTCCGATTTCGGAGAGATAATCTCAGCTTCTGTCGGGTAATCTGGACCTTGAATGAAACCCATCACGTCTGAAAGCTCAGACTTAGGCGTATCAATTAGGTGAATGGCTGCATTAGCGACTTCACGCACGTTGTGTGGTGGAATATCGGTCGCCATACCTACCGCGATACCAGTGATACCGTTAAGCAGAATATGAGGCAGACGAGCTGGCAACATTTGAGGCTCTTTCATGGTGCCATCAAAGTTTGGTTGCCAGTCAACAGTGCCTTGACCTAATTCACCTAGAAGAACCTCAGCAAACTTAGATAATTTCGCTTCGGTATAACGCATCGCAGCGAACGATTTCGGGTCATCCGGAGCACCCCAGTTACCTTGACCATCGACCAATGGGTAGCGGTAAGAGAAAGGCTGCGCCATCAATACCATCGCTTCGTAACAAGCAGAGTCACCGTGTGGGTGATACTTACCTAATACGTCACCAACGGTACGTGCTGATTTTTTGTATTTCGATGCAGCCGATAAGCCTAGCTCAGACATCGCGTAGATAATACGACGCTGTACTGGCTTCAAGCCATCACCGATATACGGCAATGCACGATCCATGATCACGTACATTGAGTAATTTAAGTAGGCATCTTCGGTGAACTTGCGCATTGGCAGCTGTTCAACGCCATCATATGTAATTTCGTTAGACATCCATTATACCTCGGCCATATCACCGTTAGTCTGTAGCCACGTACGGCGATCATCTGCTCGTTTCTTACCAAGCAGCATGTCCATCATCTCGTTGGTTGCTTCGCTGTCATCAATCGTTAACTGAACAAGGCGACGAGTGTTTGGATCCATGGTGGTTTCACGCAACTGAAGTGGGTTCATTTCACCCAGACCTTTGAATCGTTGCACGTTGATCTTTGCTTTCTTCTGCGATAGTCGCTCAAGCACACCGTCTTTCTCTGCGTCATCAAGTGCGTAGAACACTTCTTTACCGCAATCGATACGATACAGAGGAGGCATTGCCACATAGATATGACCCGCTTCAACTAATGCATGGAAATGGCGGGTAAACAATGCACATAGCAGTGTCGCGATATGAAGACCATCCGAGTCCGCATCGGCAAGGATACAGATCTTACCGTAACGCAGGCCTGATAAATCATCGTTATCTGGGTCGATACCCAGAGCTACCGAGATGTCGTGCACTTCTTGCGAAGCCAATACTTGGTCTGCTGACACTTCCCATGTATTTAGGATCTTACCGCGAAGTGGCATCACCGCTTGAAACTCACGGTCACGTGCTTGTTTAGCAGAACCACCCGCCGAGTCCCCTTCCACGAAGAAGATTTCGGTACGGCTTAAATCTTGAACTGAACAGTCAGTTAGCTTACCCGGCAGTGCTGGGCCTGAAGCGATTTTCTTACGCACAACCTTTTTGCTTGCGCGCATACGGCGGTGTGCATTAGCAATACAAGCTTCTGCTAGCTGTTCTGCCAGTTGTGGCTTTTCGTTCAACCACAGGCTAAACGCATCTTTTACCACACCAGATACAAACGCAGCAGTTTGACGGGAAGACAAGCGCTCTTTTGTTTGACCAGCAAACTGCGGATCTTGCATCTTCACCGATAGTACGTACGAACAGCGATCGAAGATATCGTCGCCCGTTAGCTTAACGCCACGCGGCAGAAGGTTACGGAATTCACAGAACTCACGCATTGCATCAAGAAGACCTTGGCGAAGACCGTTTACGTGTGTACCACCTTGTTTAGTCGGTACTAAGTTCACGTAACTTTCGGTGATCATGTCGCCGCCTTCTGGCTGCCAGATGATCGCCCAGTTTGCCATTTCTGTTTCAGCAACAAATTCGCCAACATACGGTTCTTCAGGCAGCAAGGTGTAACCTTTCACGCCTTCGGCAAGGTAGTCTTTTAGACCATCTTCATAGAACCATTTATGCTCTTCACCACCGACTTTGTCTATAAAGGTAATTTCTAAACCTGGGCAAAGCACTGCTTTTGCACGTAGGTTGTTAATCAGACGAAGTGTCGAAAATTTAGGGCTATCGAAGTACTTAGGATCAGGCCAGAAATGTACTGATGTACCGCTGTTACGATGACCACAAGTGCCCGTTACAGTAAGTTCTGTTACGGCATGACCGCCTTCAAGTGCGATCTCGTGAACTTGACCTTCTCGGCGTACGGTCACTTCAACACGTTTTGACAGCGCGTTTACAACCGAGATACCTACACCGTGCAGACCACCAGAGAACTTATAGTTGTTATTCGAGAATTTACCGCCAGAGTGGAGCTTAGTTAAAATCAGCTCAACACCTGAGATCCCTTTTTCAGGGTGAATATCGACAGGCATACCACGGCCGTCATCGGTAACTTCTAACGATTGGTCTGCATGAAGTACCACTTTGATCTTCTTAGCGTGTCCCGCTAGTGCTTCATCGACCGAGTTATCAATGACTTCTTGGGCAAGGTGGTTAGGTCTTTCTGTCTCGGTATACATTCCCGGGCGGTGTCGCACAGGATCGAGACCTTCAAGTACCTCGAGGTCTTTTGCATTATATTGTTCAGTCATAATACGGAGTTTACTCAAAAAGTTTGCGTCAGTTCGCTGGCTCCAGTTTCACTAAAGCAGAATCATTACTATGAACCGTCATAGTAGAGCGAACGAGCGAAGTATTGGGGAATATAGTCTGGAAGCTGAGTAATGATGTCAAGCTAGTTCAAAAACTAAGACATCAAACTATGATATTTCACCATTGATAGATGAAATAACAGGCAAACAAGAGAAAATCACTTGGTTGGTGGAACAGATTAAAGATTTAGAAAGGTGATGATTTGTTGTGGGTAGCGTTCAAAATCAACAAAGCTATGATCCCCGCCCTCTTCTACTGTCTGTGTTGCACCTTGGTACTTCTCTACCGCTTGTCGGTAATCCAGAACTTCGTCTTCCGTTTGCTGAAGTAACCAGAAGTCGCTCGGCTTAGCGATAGCCGAAACCTCTAACGCCTTCAGTTCATCAATATGCTTTGTTTCCAGTACATATCGTTCATCTGTGTATGGGTTTACTTGTTCACCTAAATAGTCAGCAAGAAGCTCATAAGGCTTCACTACAGGGTTTACAACCACCGCTTTAAAACCATAGTGGCTATTCAACCATGTTGAAAGATAGCCACCCAGCGAGCTACCGACCAACGCTATTTGATATTGCTCTTTGTATTGCTCCACCAGCTGCTGTAAATGAAGTGCCGCTTGCTGGGGGAAACTCGGCAGTTGAGGGGTTACAACTTTAATATCAGCGCGATGCTTCGCACAGTAATCTGCCATCACATTCGCTTTATGAGAACGTGATGAGCTGTTAAACCCATGAATATAGAGAAGTAGTGATGGCTTATTAGCTTGTTGATTAGAGCCTGGCATCAATAACCACCTTCATTAGTAACCAGCAGCCTTAAAATCAGGCAAGAACTGCCCATGAGGCAAACGACGAACTTGCGTGCTAACGGTACCGTCTTGATGTAATTCAATCTCTCTCCAACCCGGAGACAAAGTATCAACCGCGAAGTCATCTGAGTTAGGTTTGAATTGCACACAAGTCGATGGGGTTGCCATGACTTGTACACCATGATGATCTCGGTTCATGTCTTGATGAACATGACCACAAAGTACCGCTTTAACATTGGTGTGCTGTTGAACCACATCCCAAAATTGATCGGCGTCTTTTAGGTTATGTTGATCCAACCATGCGCTGCCAACCAACAATGGATGGTGGTGCAATAGAACCAAGGTATTACGTTCAGGGAACTCCGTCAGCTTTTGTTCTAACAGATCAAGCTGTTGATCGCTGAGGCGACCATGAGGCACACCTACCACCTGCGAGTCTAGCATCACCATCTGCCAGTTATCGCCTAGCAAGACATGCTCAACACACTGTATTTGTGGTGATGGTAAAACACTGCCCATATTAGGCTTAAAGTCATGGTTCCCTGGCAGCCAATAACATGGCTTTTCCAAAGGTTGAATCCCTGACTCAAATTTCTGGTACGACTCAGCACTGTGATCTTGAGAGATATCACCGGTTGCTAAAATCGCTTGATAGTCAAAGCCCTGACTAACAATGCCATCGACTACAGCACGAAAGCTATCTTGAGTGTTGATGCTTAATAAGCTGCCATTGCTCGGCGCAAATAAATGCGTGTCCGTTAGCTGCACAAGCTTAATAGTGCTCTCATCAAATTTTGAAGTGTGTGATAATTCCAAAATAACAAATCCAGATACGTTACTGTTTAGACTTTAAAAGTGTTGATAAATAGGCTCAATTAAAAGGCAATTGGGGTTCGGCTGATACCAGTTTTTAAACAAAACGTTAACCATTCCCCAAGAAATTTATTCAATTGAAATTTCTCGTCCTTTTGCAGAAGCTTAGTGTTGGGATAGTCATATTTCGCTTTGACTCGCGAAAAATCCCCGCTAGCGCACACTTCTGCAACTCGAGCGTCGTGATATAGCCTGACAGACATTTTTGGCAAAGGAAACACTGGCATCGCGTCACTCTGACATATATCTATTAATGTGGTGTATTTTGTGACCTCATTCACTGTCAATTGATACACCATATTAACGGCTTGGTAACAGCGAACGTCACCAACCTCATGCCCAACCGGTAACAAAGCGTTCAGTTTGGCATAGTTAGTCTCGTAAACTCGCATCAATTCAGCAAGATCAACATGATACGGTTTTTTGACCGCGATATTTGGCATGACGTTAATCTATCCACTCTGACTGTAATTCTTGGTAGTTCAATTGTAGCCACTGTAGCGCAATGATTGTGGCTCCATTTTCAAATACACCATCTTTTACCAACTGATAAGCAGCTTCGCGACTCATCACTTGTACACGAATGTCTTCACCTTCGTAGTCCAACCCGTGTACCCCTTTGGCTGTCGTTGCATCAACACAGCCAACAAAGACGTCGAGCTTTTCAGAGCAACCACCAGATGAAGGGTAATACGAAGTAATAGGCAACACAGATCCGACTTCGACTCCGGCTTCTTCCATCGCCTCACGACGAGCGACATCTTGTGGTGATTCATCAGTATCAATGATCCCAGCAACAATTTCGTATTGCCATGGGTTCTCATGCTCTAGGGCACCGACACGGATCTGTTCAACGATCACAACTTCATCACGCACAGGATCATAAGGTAGCAAAGCGGCAGCATGTCCACGCTCAAACATCTCACGCTCTATTGGTTGGCTCCAGCCTCCCTCAAACAGTCTATGTTTAAATGTGTACTTAACCATTTTGAAAAAACCACGAAACAGCGTCTCTTTTGAGACTATTTCCACATCTTGCGGAGTAAACTCATGTCGTTGATTGTCATACTGTTGCATTTGGTACCTCACTAAGTGATCTTTATAGTTTACTCATTGTCCGAGTTAACTACCAAGGATAAGGTTCAACTTTTTATATAAAATTTATAATTAAAGTTAAGTTTTAAAAAATAAATATTGCACAAGTGGACAGTTAACTGTAAAAAAGTGCAAAGTTTCGAGTAAATTACCACCAAACTGGGTTAAACTCTTTTAAAGAAAATTCCATAAAAGGCAGGAATAGGAAAATGAAAAAACTGCTTCCACTATTTATCAGTGCAGCAATTGGCAGCCTGAGTTCGTCAGCTTTTGCTGATACGCTAGCTGAAGTTTACGACCAAGCAAAACAGAACGATCCACAACTTCTTCGTTCAGCAGCGCAGCGCGATGCCGCTTTTGAAGCAGTAACGTCAAGCCGTAGCTCTTTGTTACCGCAAATCAACCTAACTGCGGGATACAATTTAACTCGTGGAGAGACTGATCTTGATGCTGGTCCTACAAACGACAACGATAGAAATGCATTAACTGCTGGTATTAGCTTTTCTCAAGAGCTTTACCAACGCTCTTCTTGGATCACTCTAGACACGGCAGAGAAAACTGCTCGTCAATCTGATTCAGCGTACGCGGCAGAACAACAAGCCTTGATCCTTCGTGTTGCGACAGCATACTTCGAAGTGCTTCGAGCTCAAGATAACCTAGAGTTTGTTCGTGCAGAAAAAGCAGCAGTTGCTCGTCAACTAGAACAAACTAAACAGCGTTTTGAAGTGGGTCTTTCAGCAATCACCGATGTACACGATGCGCAAGCTCAGTACGATGGCGTTTTGGCTGATGAAGTTCTTGCAGAGAACGACCTAACGAATAGCTACGAAGGTCTACGCGAGATTACAGGTCAGGAACACTCTAACCTAAGCATCCTAGATACTGATCGTTTCTCAGCAAGCAAATCTTCTGAATCTGCAGTTGCACTTGTTGAACAAGCAGAACAGAAGAACCTTAGCTTATTGGCTGCACGTATCTCACAAGATATCGCAAAAGACAATATTTCCCTTCAGAGTTCAGGCCATTTACCATCTTTAACACTTGATGGTGGGTATGATTATACTGATATTGGTTCAAGTGCAACTTCCGACGGTACAACAAACGACTTCAATGTTGGCATTAACTTAAACGTTCCTCTTTACACGGGTGGTAGCACAACTTCTTTGACTAAACAGGCTGAATACAACTACGTTGCAGCAAGTGAAGACCTAGAAGCGACTTACCGTAGCGTTGTAAAAGACGTACGTGCATTCAACAACAACATCAGTGCTTCGATCGGTGCTCTACGCGCTTACGAACAGTCTGTAGTGTCTGCTCAGTCTGCTTTAGAAGCAACAGAAGCTGGTTTTGATGTAGGTACTCGTACTATCGTTGACGTACTAGATTCGACTCGTCGTCTTTATGATGCGAACAAAAACCTTTCAGATGCTCGTTACAACTACATCCTAAGTGTACTTCAGCTTCGTCAAGCGGTTGGTACGCTAAGCGAACAAGACATTGTTGATGTAAACGCAGGTCTAAAAGTAGCAAGTAAGTAACTCTTAATTACTCAAGTTACCGTTACAAAAATGCCGCTCATTGAGCGGCATTTTTATTATCGGTTAAAAGCTAATCCTCAGCCTAACTCAAAGTTAAGCCTTGAGACTAGAAAACGAGAAGGCTAAGAGTTAGCCTCGACCACCTTTAATCGCTTTAATGATTTCAGTGGTAGAGCAACCATCTTCAAAGTTAAGTACTTTCACTTCACCACCAGCAGCAATCACTTCCGCACCACCAGCGATATCTTCAGGCTTGTAATCACCACCTTTCACAAGAATACTTGGCAATACTTCAGAGATTAAACGTTGAGGTGTATCTTCAGAGAATGGTACAACCCAATCAACCGCACCTAAGCCAGCCAATACCGCCATACGACGATCAGTTGGGTTCACAGGGCGACCAGGGCCTTTCAAGCGTTTCACTGATTCGTCCGTATTCACCGCAACGATCAAACGATCGCCCAGCTCAGCCGCGTGATTCATGTAAGAAACATGACCAGCATGCAGAATATCAAAGCAGCCATTGGTCATAACTACCTTCTCGCCTTTCGCACGAGCACGCTTCACCGCTTCAACCAGTGCCGCTTCAGAGATAACACCGTAGTCTGTGTCTTGACTACCGTGAATCGCTTCCGCTAACTCAATCGTAGACAGTGTAGATGTACCAAGCTTACCTACTACCACACCCGCAGCAGCGTTCGCCAGTGCACACGCCTCATCCAGTGGCTTACCAGCAGCAACGGAAGCTGCCAGTACCGAGATAACCGTATCGCCGGCCCCCGTCACGTCATACACTTCTTTCGCTTGAGTCGGCAAATGGAATGGTTCTAAACCTTTGCGAAGTAGTGTCATACCATGTTCACTACGAGTCACTAGCAATGCTTCAAAATCAAACTCTTCGATCAGTGCGAGTCCTTTTTCGATCATTTCTTCTTCAGATTTTACTTTGCCAGCCACCAACTCGAACTCAGCCATGTTTGGTGTAAGCAACGTTGCTCCACGGTAGCGTTCAAAGTCTGCGCCTTTCGGGTCGATAAACACAGGAACTTTTGCTGCGCGCGCTTTTTGGATAAAGCTCTGCACGTGCTCCAACGCACCTTTTGCGTAATCAGATAGAATTACCGAGCGCACATTTGGAAGCGCTTGCTCCATACGAGATAAAACAAGCTCAGGATCCGTATTCTCAAATTTATCTTCAAAATCAAGGCGAATTAGCTGCTGACCACGGCTCATCACTCGCAGTTTAGTAATGGTTGGGTAATCTTCTAACTCAACGAAATCACATTTAACCTTTAGTGCGCCTAAGGTATTTTTTAACACCTCAGCAGGCTCATCTTTACCGGTTAAACCAACGATATGAGCATGGCCACCAAGAGAAGCAATATTCATTGCTACGTTGGCTGCACCACCAGGACGCTCTTCGTTATTTTCTACTTTTACAACGGGCACAGGTGCTTCTGGTGAAATACGGCCAGTTGGGCCATACCAGTAACGGTCAAGCATTACGTCACCGACAACAAGAACGCCTGATTGGTTGTAGTCAGGTAGAATTGGTTTCATTATGGATCTCCAAAAATCGAATCTGGCTAGAGTCTAGCACACTGATTACAGAGGCTAAACTATAGATAAATGAGTAAAAGCCTATCAAGATAGACACATCAGTCACTACTGTGTGACTGGATTATGCTTCCATCCACTGCTTCCATGCCTGAACAACATGTTCTCTTTCCATTTCAAACTTTTCAATCGCCACATCCGCATCAAGATTGAGTAGATTACGGTGGTGGATTTCATCTCTTAATGTTGTATAAGCATGGGTTAATGCCATGCCTTGCTGTTCGTCCATAATTCCTTGTGACAACAAGCTTTCGAAGATTCGTACATTATCACACCAACGAGTAAGCTTTGGCTTCTCATTACTGTGTCGAAGCACTAAATATTGCGCCAAGAATTCAATATCGGTAATACCACCCGCATCTTGTTTGAGCATGAATCGATCAGCTTTTTTACCGCCCAAATGGCCGCGCATTTTTTCACGCATATCCACAACGGACTTTTTGAGTGTTGCCTCATCACGCGCTAAGCACAGAACCTCATGACGTGTTTTGTTAAATGCCGAAGCCAATAACTCATCACCATAAATCATGCGAGCGCGAGTCAAGGCTTGGTGTTCCCAAGTCCACGCGTCATTGTGCTGATACTCGTCAAAGGCATCGGTTGGACTCACCAACAGGCCAGATGCACCCGAAGGGCGTAGGCGAGTGTCAACTTCGTACAAAATGCCAGAAGCAGTTCTGGTCGAGAAAATATGAATAATACGCTGTGCCAACCTTAGATAAAATTGGCGTCCATCGATCTCTTTCTTACCATCAGTATAGATGTGTACTGGGCAGTCGTGCATAAACACAATATCGAGATCTGAGTTGTAACCAAGCTCCCACCCACCAACTTTGCCGTAACCGACAACAGCAAAACCTCGGCCTTCTCGATCTTTGACATGGGTCGGTTCACCAAACTTGGCGGATACTTGTAACCAAGCTTGATTGACCCCCGCCTCAACTATCGCTTCGGCTAAGTAGGTCAAATGATCACTGACCTTCATGACAGGTAGAGCACCCGCTATATCCGCGGCTGCAATTCTCAAAATACAGGTCTGCTTAAACTGACGCAGGCCTTCCATCTGTTGCTCCATATCATCTTCAGGGATACGGGCTAGGTAATCACGCAACTCGGTCTTGTAAGACTCTAAAGGCACTGGATTGTAAAGTTGTTGAGGGTCGATAAGTTCATCTAACAGGATTGGATAACGACCCAACTGCTCCGAGATCATCGGACTTGCCGTACATAAACGAACTAACTGAGTCAACGCTGCAGGGTGTTCATCTAGCAGCTCAAGGTAAGTGGTACGCGTAACGATTTTATGCAGCAGATGCAGTACTCGCGACAAACCAAACTCGGCATCCTTAGCGGTGTACAGCGCTTGAAAGACTTTTGGCATCAGTCGATTGAGGACTTCACGCCCGCGTGGACCAAGAGTCTTCTTAGCTAAGTCGGCTTTAAACTGAATAATCGTTTTTGCCGCTTCGGGTGGGCTAGCGACCGCAATATCATGCTCCAGAACATGTTCAATCACGTCTGGTTTATGGGCCATATCCCACAGTTCGCTAAAATGACTCGCGATCGGATTAGCGTCATCTTCATCAACGCCAATTAGGTCTTCGAACACGGTATGTACATTCGCCATATGGGCGCGAGTTGCCACAATCAAGCTATCCCAATCGGAAAATTGCATGGCAACCGCAAGCTGCAATTGTTCGAATTCACCGTCAGGTAAGGTTTGAGTTTGCTTATCAGCCATGGCTTGTAACAGGTTCTCAAGGCGACGCAAAAACAGATAAGCTTCACGTAGGTGCCCCACCTCTTCAGACTCTAGCAGATGAAGGGATTCAATCGCACTTAAGGTTTCGAGTAACCCTCGACCGCGTAAGCTAGGCTCGCGTCCACCACGAATCAATTGGAAAACTTGAGCGATAAATTCCACTTCGCGAATACCACCAGAACCAAGCTTGATGTTGTTCGAGAGACCACGACGACGTACTTCGCTGCTGATCATAGACTTCATTCGGCGCAGAGATTGAATCGCACTAAAATCAATATAACGGCGGAACACAAACGGACGTAACATTTGGCGAAGCTCTTGATACTCCGGATACATCTCACTGCCCATCACACGCGCTTTAACCATAGCGTAGCGTTCCCAATCGCGCCCCTGCTCTTGGTAATAGTCTTCAAGTGCGGCATAGCTCATCACAAGTGGACCACTCTCACCAAACGGGCGCAGGCGCATGTCGACTCGATAGCAGAATCCATCAAAGGTTTGCTGATCAAGCGCCTTGATAATACGTTGCCCCAAACGCGTGAAAAATTGTGCGTTGGCAATGCTGCGTCTTGCACCTTGGGTTTCGCCATTCTCTGGGTAGGTGAAGATCAGATCGATATCGGAAGAGAAGTTAAGCTCACTGCCCCCTAGCTTGCCCATACCAATGATCAGCATAGGTTGTACTTCACCTTGCTCATTACAAGGTGTGCCCCACTCTTTACAACAAATATCGTACTGCCATTGATAGGTCTCGAAGATCATCGCCTCAGCCAACATCGATAGATGATTTAGGCTCTGCTCTAGCTCCCACGAACCCATGAAATCACGCCAAGCAATGTAGGTCATTTCTCGATTGCGGAATTGACGCAGCACGCGCTGGCCGCTCATTTCATCGGCGCAACCAGAAAGTAATTCAGCCAGTCGCTCTCGGTACCCTTCAGCACGCTCTTCACATGCCAACATATCAGGTAAGTCACCACATAAAGCCGTATCACGCTGCAGGCAATCACCAATAAAACCGCTTAAACCAAGTACACGTTTAAGATCTTCAGTCAGTGGCTCAGACCAAGTATTGATGGCTTCACTTTGATGCTCTAATAATTGCTCAAAAGCAGACTGGGAGTGAGTGATGAGTTGAGAAGGCAATGGCATGTTTCTTCCTTGTGTAAGCTGCGCGCCGAACAATCGGTTTATCGATTCAGTTCTTCAATAACGAGTTTTCATAACTAAAGGTAAGTTATACCAAAGTTACGCCAATAAAAAACGCCCACATTAGCAATGTGGGCGTTTTATCGGTTAACTTATCTGGTTGAGCTTACAACCGAGAAACAGTCTCTGGGAATAAGCCTTTGACGGATGAAGATTAGGTGCTGAGGACTAAACCTTAAATTGCTTAATCTTACCGTCGAGTTCTTGCGCGTTGCTTTCCATCAGCTGAGAAGTCTCTAACAGCTCACCAACCACTACCACAGAAGCTTCAACAAGCTCGCGAACATTGGTTAGGTTAACACTCATCTCTTCAGCAACACTGCTCTGTTGGCCTGCAGCCGTTGCGATTTGGAAGTTCATATCATTGATTTGATTGACTTGGCTTACGATGCCATCAAGCTCTGTTCCTGCATTGGTTACCAGATCAACGCCTTCCGCCGCTTCTACAACACTCTTCTCCATCAGCTCTACCGCAGAATTAGCGCTGCTTTGTAGATGACTGATCATGTCTTGAATCTCTACCGTTGCTTGCTGAGTACGCTGCGCAAGGTTACGAACCTCGTCGGCAACAACCGCAAAACCACGACCTGCTTCACCTGCACGTGCCGCTTCAATCGCAGCGTTCAATGCTAATAGGTTTGTTTGTTCTGAAATGCCTTGGATAGTACCAACCACACTACCAATTGAGTCAACGCGCTCTTCTACTTGGTTTACCGCGGCTGCAGATGCTGCGATATCTGAAGATAGCTCACTCATCTTAGACACTGACCCTTGAACGAACTTCTGGCCAGTAAGAGCTTGGCCTGATGCCTGCTCAGTCAATGACGAAGCGCTTTGTGCGTGCTCAGCAACAGTTTGTACCGTAGACGTCATCTCACTCATTGCTGTTGCCAGTTGATCGATCTCGTTGAACTCTTCTTGAGCTGACTCTTTGGTTTCAGACATGCTGATGGTCATCACTTCCGTCAGAGCAAACAGCTCATCAGAAGAGGCCACCTGAGTTTTGATCATATCGTTCAGTTGAACGCGAGTTTTTTCAAGTTCACGTGCCACATCGCCGTATTCATCTTTACAGTCCATTTGAATCGACACTGATAAGTTCTTGTCTGCCATGGTTTTAATGGCGTCATTAAGGTATTGAGTCTGGCGCAGCATAACGCGCGCCGCTGCTAATAGAAGAACCACAAACACAATGATCATTAAGGCTGTTTGCCAAGCCACTTGAACTAGGTAAGTCTCGTAATGCTGTTGTGCGACTTGCGCATTGTTAGTTACAGCAAGCAATGAATCGTAAAACGTACTTGCGTCCCATAGCTGCTTCGAAATGATCAAGATAGTGCTGAATATCATCAACATGACCATTTTTGGAACGAGACGAACGTCAGAGATTATCCTTTCCCACGGCTTGAATGACAGTTTAGTCATTGTCAGTTCTCCATTAATTCTTATATATTGATGGCTTCTATATCCGCGAGGTGGCTATGTCAGTCAAAGTTCGCGATTTATTTTGAGCCTCGTATGAATGTTGAATAATACCAAAGACGCTACCAAGCCGATGAGCTTATTGTCACTGATTCTCTCTTTCTTAGCGTTATTTGTGATCTCAGGCTTATTGTTCGTACCGATCGATAAAGAATCGAAACAAGTCCTTATCGGCCTCGATTTTATAATCTGTAGTGTTTTTCTTTTTCAGCTCACAATTGATCTATTCAGATCACAAAACAAAAAAGAATATCTAAAAATACACTGGATCGATTTCTTAGCAAGCATCCCAATGATCGAGCCTCTTCGTTTCGCTCGCATTTTTCAGATCCTGCGTGTCATTCTTGTGCTTCGCTCGGGGAAACGTGTTTTCAGAGAGCTATTCCGCAATCGCAAAGAAACCACCCTCGCCTCAATTATATTGTTACTGGTCATTCTCCTGACCATTGGAGCTGGAACAATATTGCTGTTAGAGCACAAAGATCCCAATGCCAACATCACCACTGGGCAAGATGCTTTATGGTGGGCTTTCGTTACTATCAGTACGGTGGGATATGGCGATCATTATCCAGTCACGAGCTCAGGAAAATTAGTCGCGTCTCTGGTGATCATTTGCGGTGTCGGTGTGTTTGGTATGATTTCAGGCTTGATGACTTCTTTGATCACCTCCCCAACTCACCATGAGAATCAACGAGCGGAAAACAAAGAGAAACACCTTGAGAAGATCATCGAGCAGCAACAGAAGATCTTAGAGCGACTCGAAAAACTTGAGCAACAAACAAAAAAATAGGGCCGGAGCCCTATTTTCAAATTCATACTTATATTGATACAGGTATCGAGCTTAGTCTTGCCAGTATGGCTCAACCTCAACACTGATTTGGCGTGTCTGTTCCATCGCATGCAGAATGGACACTTCTTGACGAGCCAACCAACGCTCTAGCTGAACCTTCTCATCGCCTTCCAACTTCTCAGTCAAAGGCTCTAATGTTTTAAGTGCCAGCAAGTCATCAATGCCTTGCACCATATCGGCCCATGGCAAGCGAAAGCTGTTTCGCTCAGCGTCATCATATAAACTCGCGAAACCAACACCAGAATACAGATTACGCATCAAACGGTATTGCTGCTCAATATACGCTTGGCTGGTCATCACTCGCTCTGGCGGGAAAGCTTCCATCAAGTCTGCCCATGTGCGATCGAGTTGCTGCACAGAAAACCATTCGATACCACGACCCATTTGCTCACGCGCTTTCTCATCTAAGAAAGGCTGCCAGCCACGAGACAAGATCCAACGGCTCAAATCTAACAATAAACCGGTGTAACGAGCAGAGCTCAACAAGGTAAGCAGATCTTCACGATCAGGCAGTTGCTCTTGCATCTCTTTAAGCTCAGCGACTAAGAACTTACGCGCATCGAGTTTACGCAGCACGTGTCCTTTATCTTCCAGCAAGTCTTCGAAGTGATCATAGCTTTTCAGCCAGTCGAGCTCTTGCTCAAGCCACTTCAACTCTTGACGTAAAATAGCACTCGCACGTCTAGGGACAATGCCACCATAAATGGTGAAAGTCTGGCGGATAAAGCTCAGTGAATGACTGATCTCATGTAGCGCTTCAATCGATTGGCGCTCAGTGAAAATCTGCTCGTGATAGTGCCAATGAGCGAGAGCATGCTCTAAAGATTGAATGAAACACGATTCAACGGTATCACTTTTGTCAGTATCAACTAAGGTCAAAGGAGTGACTTCATCTCCTTGATAACCTTGGGCAAGGCGGTAACCCTTAGCTGCTTTGCTTAGGTTACCCAAACGCATACCACCTTGTTCGCAGAATTGGCGAGACAATGTAAATAGTGCATCCGTCTGACCGGATTTAAGTTCCAATTCAACTTCGCAAATCGGTTCTTGCAGGTCGCCTGATTCAACAAAGCCTTGATCGAATGCGACCTCGACTTGGCTACCATCAGGCATACCAATCAACCACTGCTCACGCGTGAAGTTAGTAGAGAACAGAGGAGTCAGCTCAGCTTGCAGCGTTTCGATGTCTTTACCCGCTGGCCAGATATCCTCTGGATGCAGGGCTAGCTTAGGTTCGTTGCTGTCGTGTTCTGCATTGTATTCAGGCCTTTGATGCAGGCCAGCAACCACACGACCAGCAGTCTTTACGGTTTGTACAAATACGTCATCAAAGCGTCGAATGCGTAAGCCTGTATCGTGCTTACGTAGCCAGTTGTCAGCGGTGTCAAAGTAGATGTTACCTAGCTCACGACAACTGTGCTGAAGTACTTTAGTTTCAGCAATTTTATTGCGTAAAGTCTCTGAAAATTCAGGAGAAACAAAAAACTTCAGTTCTATCTCGGTTTCCATAGTTATACCTTTCTGTGAAGATAGGGACAGGATATTGCCAATTTGAAAAGTCGGCAAGTCAGAAATATCGCCCTTATGATGATCTAAAACAGTTTTAATGAGAGATTGATTAGGTTAACATGCGCGACTTTGTAGCCATCGCTTAACATTTCACCATGAATATGGTGTATGTTGTTTTAAGGTTATTATTTATTAGGTTGGATGACCATGCCAGTAAATACAATTATGGGGTTATTTGCAAAGTCCCCAATTAAACCTTTGCAGCGTCACGTAGTATGCGTGAACGAATGTTGTTCTCACCTAGTTAATTTCTTTGAAGTTTCTTCAAAAGGTGACTGGGAAAAAGCATCAGAAATTCGAGCTCAAATTTCTCACCTTGAGAAAGAAGCTGACGTACTAAAACGTGAAATTCGCCTTAAACTTCCTCGTGGTTTGTTTATGCCAGTTGATCGCACCGATATGTTGGAGCTATTAACGCAACAAGACAAACTCGCAAACCTAGCGAAAGACATTGCTGGCCGTGTGTATGGTCGTCAACTTGTCATTCCTGCTCCAATGCAAGAAAACTTCATCGCTTACGTTAAACGTTGTCTAGATGCAGCGAACCAAGCACAAAACGTAATCAATGAATTAGACGAATTACTTGAAACTGGCTTTAAAGGCCGTGAAGTAACACTCGTTGCCGAAATGATTCATCAATTAGATGTAATTGAAGATGACACGGATGCGATGCAGATCGAACTACGCCAACAACTAATGGCAATTGAAGGCGATCTGAATCCAGTTGATATCATGTTCTTATACAAAATTCTTGAATGGGTTGGTGGTATTGCAGATCAAGCACAGCGTGTAGGCGCTCGTCTTGAAGTAATGCTTTCTCGATCTTAAATCATACGTTAACCATATAACGAAGAGCATTTTTTGAACAAACCACTTATGCGCTGAGTATTTCTCTCGCTGAGCGGTTTTTTGCGTCTAAATTTGTTCCGCTTGTTATCAAACAACTAGGTATTACGATGGATATCCTTGCTAACTACGGCACTGTCCTGATTATTGTTGCAGCAGCTTTCGGTTTCTTGATGGCTATTGGTATTGGTGCAAATGACGTTGCGAACGCAATGGGCACCTCAGTAGGCTCTAAAGCTCTAACCGTTAAACAAGCGATCATTATCGCAATGATCTTTGAATTCGCAGGTGCTTACCTTGCGGGCGGCGAAGTAACAGACACGATCCGTAAAGGTGTTATCGAAACGTCTCTATTCGCTCATCAACCTGATGTACTTGTGTACGGCATGATGTCAGCACTTCTTGCTGCTGGTACATGGCTACTTCTCGCTTCTTACATGGGCTGGCCTGTTTCTACGACTCACTCAATCATCGGTGCAATCATCGGTTTTGCGTGTATTTCTGTAGGTACTGAAGCTGTAGACTGGAACAGTGTTCAAGGTATTGTGGGCAGTTGGATTATCACACCCGTTATTTCCGGCTTCTTCGCTTACGTCATATTTGTAAGTGCTCAACGACTGATTTTTGATACAGAGAACCCGCTATTTAACGCGAAACGCTTTGTACCGGTATACATGTTCATTACAACAATGGTAATTGCACTTGTAACCATCAAGAAAGGTCTTAAGCACGTTGGTCTGCACCTAAGCAACACTGAAGCATGGGTTTGGGCTGCAGGCGTTTCTGCGCTTGTTATGATCGGCGGTTACCTATACATCCAGAAGAAATTCGCTAACCGCGAAGAAGACCACGGCTTTGCAGGTGTTGAAGGTATCTTCAGCGTACTTATGGTTATCACAGCTTGTGCGATGGCATTTGCACACGGTTCAAACGACGTTGCGAACGCGATTGGTCCACTGTCTGCTGTTGTATCAACCGTTGAGCACATGGGTGAAATCACAGGTAAGAGTACTATCGCATGGTGGATTCTTCCTCTAGGTGGTTTCGGTATCGTTGTTGGTCTTGCAACAATGGGTCATAAAGTAATGGCAACCGTTGGTACTGGTATTACAGAACTAACACCAAGCCGTGGCTTTGCTGCACAACTTGCAACTGCATGTACAGTTGTACTAGCTTCAGGTACTGGCCTTCCAATCTCTACTACACAAACACTCGTTGGTGCAGTATTAGGTGTTGGTTTTGCACGTGGTATCGCAGCACTAAACTTAGGCGTTGTACGTAATATCGTGGCTTCTTGGATTGTGACATTGCCAGCTGGTGCTCTACTAGCTGTTGTGTTCTTCTACGGAATTCAAGCTGCGTTTACTATGTAATCGCAACTGCGTTAGTGAATACTAGCGTCAGAACAGTGTGAGCTTCAGTAGCGATATGTAAATGCCATGTCATTATTGACTCAAACGCACAGAAAGGGAGGCTTTGCCTCCCTTCTTTGTTGCACCGCATAAAGAAACTAAATATTATTTGCTGATTGAGGCTGACTCATACGCCTACCCAATTTGAATCGTTAAGGGATTTACTGTGAAAAAACTGATTAGCTTAGTTTTGTTCGCAATGCTTGCGGCTCCAGCTGCCTTTGCACAAGACCGTTATATTGCTGACAAACTATTTACTTATATGCATTCTGGCCCAAACAACACATTCCGTATCATCGGTAGTGTTGATGCTGGTGAAAAGATTACATTCCTACAAACTAACAAGAGTACGGGTTACACCCAGATTCAAGACAACCGTGGCCGTAAAGGTTGGGTTGAAAGCAAGTTTGTAAGCACTCAAGAAAGCATGGCACTGCGTATGCCTAAGCTAGAGAAAGAGCTGACGGAAGTTAAAGGTAAGCTAGCGAATGCTCGTCAGAGTGCTGACAGCGAAAAAGCTGGCCTAGCAAGCTCTCTAGATTCTCGTAACAAGCAGATCGCTGAACTAGAACAGAACTACAGTGAAATTAGCCAACAGCTAACGAGCTCTCAAACAGAGAACCGTGAACTGCGCGCTAAGCTAGACACTCAAAAAGACGACCTTCTATTGAAGTACTTCATGTATGGCGGTGGTGTTGCGGGTATTGGTCTACTTCTCGGCCTTGTTCTGCCACACATCATGCCTCGTCGCAGAAAATCACCAAACGGTTGGGCGTAGACGTAACGCTTGTATCAGGTACAGTAAATTCAGTATCGAATATCAAAAAGGAGCACCGAGGTGCTCCTTTTTATTTGTCTGTTATCTAGATGCCTTTAGAGCTCGCTAGCCTTTCCACTCGTACAGAGCCGGGATTTCTATCTTCTGCTGATTGAACTCTATGATCACCGATTGTGGCTTAATCTCCAGTAATTGAATGTCTTGTCCAATCCAATCTCCTTGCGCCACTTCTTGACCGTTCACTTTTACCCAACGCTTGGTTTCGCTACTCGAGTACATATGGGTTTGTAGGTCTAACTTAGGTAATACACCTGATAAGCTATTGGTGTGCGTTTCCAACTCAATGACCTGAGAACCTCTTTGCCCTGCGGGTCTAGAGTCCATCGGCTCAGGAGCGCTTTGTTGCTCACCCATAATGGATTCAAGCTTCAATGCCAAATCAGGAGGCAACTCACTGAGGTCTAGCCCTTGCAGCAGATCACTGTCAGATTGTAAGTCACTATTTGCTTGCTGATCAGTGCTTGATTGCCGATCAGTCGTTTCATCGCTCGCGCTTGGTTGAACAAGTGACGGCTCAGAACTGGCTGTCATTTGAGTGTTGTTATCAGCATTCGCGAAGATCACCGCTGAGCCACCAGCGGTGTTTGCACTATTAGCCCCATAATCAATCTGTGCATACATCTCTTGCCTTGGCAGCGCTTTCAACGGTTGGCTCGCCGGTGCAGGACGAACGGCGAACAACGCATCTTCTACCTCAGACACGGCATCGGTGCTTGCTATATCAGCATCCGCAATTTCAAGATCAACGTTTGATTGAGTCGTTGATTCTAGCAGAGATACATTGGCAGCTTTGTTCACGGCTTCTTGTTGTTGGCTGCTATACGATTGATAAGCCAGAACGCCACCCACCAACAAAGAAGGAACCAAGATTAAGAGCAATCCCATTGCTAACGATGAACCTCGTTTGTTGCTCATCACTTTTGCTGAATTAGGAACATGATGATTCTGGTAGCCTTTGAAGCTTGGTTTGCTAAGAGAGTGCTGATTAATAGACGACTGTTTTCCAGAGGAGTGTTTAAGTTCGTGCATAATACGTGACATTAGCTTTCGCCCCCTTCTAGTGACATCAGCTTAGGCGAATCGAGTTGAGCTAATCTCTGCAGTCTTGCCAAGGTGCGCTTACCAGCGATGCCATCAACCGACATACCCTGCCACGTTTGAAATGCTTCGATTTTCATTTTTAACTCATAATCAAATACATCACTGCCGGAAACAACCTCTCCTAATACTTCAGAAAGCAGTAGATCAAGCAAAGCAACCGCTTCACCTTGATAGCCCTCTTTAAGGGTCTCTCGCAGCGGCTGTTTCCAAATAGCGACATAATCGCCTTGCCAGATTTGCTCTAAGGATTGCTTCGGCATCACCAACAGCTTTTCATTCACCAGTAACTCGACAGAATCCTCAGACACGCCATACAGCACAGCAAACACTGGCTTTTGGTCTATGTCGAGATTAAGTACCACAGGCACGCCTAGTTCTAACAATGTATCCAAATTGGCCTGTTGCTGCTCGCATACAAAGACACTTTGTGGCTCACTTAAGCACAAGCCATCACGCAGTGAAGATTGATATCCCCACAGCGTATACAAGTCTTTGATAGCAAGAGAACGATTGGTCCCCTGCATCAAATGTTGTTGAATGTGTTGTGGCAATTCAAATTTGGCAGGTTTTGGTTCAGCAACCAGCTTAGGAACATCTGATACTAAAGAACGCTGAGTGCGTGCTAACACTTCAGTCTTCACTTCACCTGAAGTTTCGGCAGATAGCCATGAATTGATATAGCTTGGAGCGAAATTAAAGGTCGCAATTGCAAGACCAACGCTTAACGTCGCAATCCCTGCGTATTGGAATAACTTGGGCGCAACACGAGAAGTTCGAGGTTTCTCGACGTGATACACATCGGCCTGAAAGGACATAACCTGCTGACATGCTCGGTTAACCGTTTCATTGCTCGGTAGCTGCTCTCCATCATGAAAAGCCAACTGCAGTGCTTTGTCGCACACCAAGTTAATGAGCCTTGGAATACCATGCGTATATTGAGCAATCAGCTTGATAGAACGGTTCGAAAACAACATTTGCTCGCCACCCGCCGTCTCCAAACGAAACGCGATGTACTTGCCCGTTTCCTCAGTATTAAGAGGCAGTAAGTGATAACGACCAGTAATGCGCTGCGCTAGCTGACGTAGCTGCGTAGTTTGTAAGTGCTGTTGCAATTCAGGTTGGCCGACCAACAGTACTTTTAACAACTTACGACTGTCGGTTTCCAAGTTTGTTAGCAGGCGTAGCTGCTCCAACACATCGGCAGCGAGGTGTTGGGCTTCATCTATTACCAATAGGGTTTGAATGCCTTCGGCATGGCTATCAAGTAGAAAATAATGAATAGCCTGACTGAGCTGTTTCAACGATGCCTGTTCTGGGTACTCGACCTCAAACTCATCGCAGATAGCTTCAAGTAAATCCGTATTTGAAAACGTAGGGTTAAGTATAAGGCCAGCCTGAGTATGACTATCCAATGAAGACAACATCGCCTTAGCGACCGTTGTTTTCCCTGTACCAACCTCACCAGTAAGCATCGCAAAGCCCCCACCCTCGCCTAAACCGGCTTGTAGGTTCTGCATCGCTTCTTGATGGCGCTGACTCAAAAACAAGTAGCGAGAATTTGGTACAATCGAAAATGGCATCTCAACGAAGCCAAAATATTCCTTATACATGTGCTGCCCTATAATTACGATTAATGGAAAGTACCATTGCTTGCAGTAAAGTCCAGCAGTGATAAAACATTTCGAGGTGATAAGTTGCAAATTTACGATAGCCTACCAAAAGACAACGGGCTACAACGCTATCTAGTCGGTGGAGCAGTGCGCGATAAGCTGCTCAATATTGATAGTTATGATAGAGACTGGGTCGTGGTAGGGAGTACCCCTCAACAGATGGAAAACCTTGGCTTTACTGCTGTGGGAAAAGATTTCCCCGTATTCTTGCACCCAAAAACCAAAGAAGAGCACGCACTGGCTCGCACTGAGAGAAAATCCGGTTCCGGTTACACTGGCTTTGAGTGCTACTTCGCTCCAGACGTGAGTTTGGAAGAAGATCTGATGCGTCGAGATCTGACCATCAACGCTATCGCTCAAGATGATAAAGGCCAACTTCACGATCCTTACCATGGTCAGAAAGATCTCTCAGATCGTATCTTAAGACATGTTTCAGACGCTTTTGTTGAAGACCCTCTTCGTGTGCTGCGTGTGGCTCGCTTCGCCGCCAAGCTTCACCATCTTAACTTCACGGTTGCACCTGAAACCATGGATATGATGAGTGAGATCGTTCAATCTGGTGAGCTGGCACACCTCACTGCAGAGCGAGTTTGGCAAGAGTGGCATAAGTCTCTTAGTACGCCGCACCCTGAAGTGTTCCTCTCTGTATTGAAAGAGTGTGGTGCATTGGCAGTCGTATTACCTGAGATTGACGCTCTATTTGGCGTCCCTCAACCTGAAAAGTGGCACCCTGAAATCGACACCGGGATTCACACGCTGATGGTTGCTCAACAAGCAGCGCTATTAAGCCCATCGTTACCAGTACGCTTTGCTGCTCAAGTGCATGATTTAGGTAAAGGCGTCACGCCAGAAAGCGAATGGCCAAGCCACAAAATGCATTGCCACACAGGTTTGAAGATCATTAAGAAGCTGTGTGAGAGAGTCAGAGTGCCCAATGAGTTCAGAGATCTTGCGTTGTTAGTGTGCGAGCAGCATTCTAATATCCACCGCGCAGGTGAACTTAAGCCAACCACCTTTCTCAAGGTTCTCAACAAGTTTGATGTTTGGCGTAAGCCAGATAGACTCGACGATATACTGCTTTGCTGCCAAGCCGAT
>NZ_JADDYK010000036.1:63877-131085 GCF_015163615.1 Vibrio sp. OPT18 | reverse complement strand
CACGCAGGCCGAAAAGGATTAGAAGATCAGCCGTATCCTCAAAAAGCGCGTTTTGAAGTAGCTTACCAAGCGGCGCTTCAAGTCGAAGTCAAAGCGATCATTGCCGATGGTTTTAAAGGTAAAGATATTCGAGAAGAACAAGAGAAACGCAGAGCCATCGCAATTGAAGGTGCCCTATCAGAACTCGCTGCCAGTTAATCGTCACCGCTCTAATTAAAACGCATTAAAAAGCCCGCTGTTAAGCGGGCCTTTTGTTTCAATCTTTACAGCGAGACCGATGTCCGCGTCTGTTACTGCATCATTAAGAAAGCAAACAGACCACAACCTAGAATCAGGCGGTAGATAACGAACGGTGTCATGCCCATACGAGAGATAAGCTTCAAGAAGAAGTGGATACAGATGTAAGCACTGATGAAAGACACCGCAACGCCCGTTAGCAAAGTGCCAACATGGATTGGGTCACCGCTTGTCACCAACTTAAGACCTAAATAACCACCAGCCAGAGTGATGATTGGGATAGACATTAGGAAAGAGAATCGAGCCGCTGCTTCACGTGTGAAACCAAGGTAAAGCGCCGCGGTAATGGTTGCGCCGGAACGAGACGTACCCGGAATGATCGCCATTGCTTGAGCAAGACCAATAAACAGCGCCTTTTTCCAACCTGCTTGGTATTCGTCATCGCGTAGGCTTGAGTTCTTGTCCACCCACCATAGCAATAGACCAAAGATAATCGTTGTCGTCGCGATCACCCACGCACTGCGTAAGTAAAGCTCAACAATATCTTTCATCAGCAAGCCAAAGATACATGCAGGAATCGTCGCGAGAATGATCATCCACGCTAACTTCGCTTCTTTACTGCGATCGCCTTTAAACACTGAACCAAAGAATGCGCTCAACAGAGAGACCACTTCTTTACGGAAATAGATAACCACGGCTGCCAAAGTACCAACGTGGACAGCCACATCAAAAGCCAAGCCTTGATCTTCCCAACCTAAAACAGCAGAAGGAAGGATTAAGTGTGCAGAACTGGAAATAGGTAAAAACTCAGTAAAGCCTTGCACCAACGCCAATATAAACGCTTCAAAATAACTCATTACTTACCTTAAAAATTATAGTTTTATATCTACGACAGAGAGCGAGTCTAATTGCTGCATCTTCTGCCATATTTCACTGACGGTTCTTCCGTCTTGCGGGATCACTCTCGCAGGACAAAGATCATAAAGCGGTTGTGTTACAAAAGGATATTTGTAGATATCACTGCGTGGTAATTCTGGTTCACGCTCAGAAACCTCCTCTCCAAACAGCACAATATCAAGATCGAGTTTTCGATCTTGTAGTTTGTGCGCATCTTGAGAGCGACCCCATTTAAACTCAATTTTACGCAGCTGCTGTGAAAATTCAGTCAATGAGAGTGACGTGTCAAGCTCTATCACAAAGTTATAAAACGGATGGCTATTAAAACCCACGGGCTCACAGTGATAGACTTTAGAGCATTTAAGGTTAGTCCCTAACGATTGAAGCTCTGTCCATGCCACCCTTGCATGCTTATCGCGGTCTATGTTCGTGCCAACACCAACATAGGCTACTGTCATGCTTGACCTCGTTCGATGATCACGCCAACGGCTTTTGCTTGTGGCACTGCGCCAGGTTTCGCTAAGCGGATTTTAATCCACGGCACAGAGAATTGAGTCATGATCAATTCAGCGACTTCTTCAGCCACACGTTCAACCAATAGGAATCGGCCATTCGCAATGTGGTTAAGCACAGCTGTACTCACAGTCGAGTAGTCCAGAGCATCAACTACATCATCACTCTTACCCGCTGGGCGGTTGTCATGAGCCATTTCAATATCAAGCACAAGTTTTTGTTTAATCTCTTGTTCCCAATCGTAAACACCGATCGTTGTAATTACTTCTAGCTGTTCAATGAAAACTTTATCCAGTGCCATGACTTGTCCTTTTAGAGGTCGGATACCCATATGGGGGAAAAAAACGTATTATTTGCGTAATTCGAGATATGATATCAATTACTCTTGGATTGAGCATTATTTTCCCATCGTTAGGCTTATAACCGTTTAAGGAAAGACATGACCCCATTGGCACTAATCATGATCATTGCAGCCTATTTGCTAGGTTCAATCTCTAGTGCGGTCTTGATATGCCGAGTCTTAAGACTTCCTGATCCAAGAACGGTAGGCTCCAATAACCCGGGCGCCACCAATGTACTGCGCGTTGGCGGCAAAGGCGCAGCAGCAGCCGTCCTCCTGTGTGACATGCTGAAAGGCACTATCCCTGTCTGGCTTGGCTACTACCTCAAGATCGACCCAATCATTCTAGGGATTGTGGCAATTGCGGCGTGCCTAGGTCATATGTATCCCATCTTCTTCCACTTCAAAGGTGGTAAAGGCGTGGCAACCGCACTCGGCGCTATCGCCCCAATAGGATTCGATCTAACAGGAATGATCATGGCGACTTGGTTAGTGGTCGCGTTTTTGTTTCGTTACTCTTCTTTAGCGGCACTGGTTACTGTGCTACTTGCCCCTTTCTACGCTTGGTTAGTCAAACCTCAATACACATTACCAGTAGCCATGCTGTGCTGTTTGATCGTGTTACGTCACCACCAGAATATCCGCCGCCTACTCGATGGCAGCGAACCAAAACTCGGACAAAAAAAATCGGCTTAAACTGTCACGTCTAAGCCGAACCATAATATTCAGTATTTAAAGCTTACAGCAGATGTTTATCTAAAAACGTCTTCAGCATTGTGTTCACAAACTCTGGTTGCTCTAACGAGCTAATATGACCTGCGCCAGGAATCACCACTAATTCACTGCCCGTAATGCAATCGTGCATTAGGTATGACTCAAGTACCGGACGTGGTTTATCTTCTTGTCCTACAGCAATCAAAACAGGCAGAGCAAAGTTCTCTACCGATTCAATCATATCGCGACGTCCAAACACCATTCGACCAATTCGTGCCACTTCTTCAGCGCTGTCGCCCTCAAGAGCCGATAACTGCTGAGTAAAACCTTCAACTAAAGCTGGCGTGTTGGTTTGAGCATCATTAGCGAAGAACAGAGGTACAACCGCTTCAACAATTGGCTGAGGAACCGTCTTGGTTTGAGTGATGGTATCTAACATGCTGAAGTACTTAGCGTGAGCAACTTCTGGTTCTAAACCCACAAAAGTATCCATTAGAACCAAAGACTTAATACGTGCAGGTGCAAGTTCCGCTAACTCAGTCCCCCACATACCGCCAACCGATAAGCCAACTACTGAGAATTCTTCGATCTCTAAATGATCAAGCAGAGCCAAAACGTGCTGAGCGTAATCTTTCAAGTTACGCATCGAAGTGGGTGCTGCTTGAGATTCACCATGAGACCAAAGCTCTGGAACAATACAGCGATACTGAGCCTTTAATGCTTCGATCTGCGGCTTCCACATTGCACTATCCCAAAGGTAACTGTGGCCGAGTACAACAACAGGGCCTTGACCTTCATCTAGGTACGCCATCGATTGATTGTCTACTGTGAACTTGTTCATTTTCTTCCCTAATCTCTATCAGCAATTATTTATCGACATACAGTCGGTAAGCTAGGATATAAAAACGGCCGCACAAGGCGACCGTTTATCGAAACACTATAGTCAATTACGCAATTGGCTCTAGCTGGTCAATAGGCCAACGCGGTGTGGCATGAACAGACAAATCAGCCGTTTCGCCATTCTTCAGACGCTGCATGCCCGCATAAGCGATCATCGCACCGTTATCTGTACAGAACTCAGTGCGTGGGTAGTACACCTCACCACCGATTTTCTTAGCAAGAGCTTCAAGCTCAACACGCAGTTGCTTGTTAGCACTTACACCGCCAGCAATCACTATACGTTTCATGCCTGTTTCTACCAAGGCGCGCTTACACTTGATTACTAAGGTTGCACAAACAGCTTCTTGGAATGCGTAAGCAATATCAGCACGAGTCTGGTCATCATTATCGTTATCGCGAATGGTATTCGCTGCGAACGTCTTCAGACCAGAAAAGCTCATATCTAGACCCGGACGATCGGTCATTGGACGCGGGAACTTAAAACGACCCGGAGTGCCTTTTTCTGCCAAGCGAGATAGCAGTGGACCACCAGGGTAATCTAAGCCCATCAGTTTCGCGGTTTTATCAAACGCTTCACCCGCTGCATCATCAATCGATTCACCAAGGATTCGGTATTCACCAATGCCTTTCACTTCTACCATCATGGTATGGCCGCCAGAAACCAGCAGAGCCACAAATGGGAATGGAGGTGGATTGTCTTCTAACATTGGCGCAAGAAGGTGACCTTCCATATGGTGAACAGGCACAGCAGGCACGCCCCACGCATAAGCAATACTGCGACCAATCGTTGCACCGACAAGCAGTGCACCCACTAAACCTGGGCCAGCTGTGTAAGCCACACCATCAATGTCTTTCGACGTTAGGTTCGCTTCAGCTAATGCCGCTTTAATAAGAGGAATTGTTTTTTTCACGTGGTCACGCGAAGCTAGCTCAGGCACCACACCACCGTAATCGGCGTGCAGCTTTACTTGGCTATATAATTGATGAGAAAGCAGCCCTTGCTCATCATCATAAATCGCGATTCCTGTTTCATCACAAGAGGTTTCAATACCAATAATGCGCATAATTTTCTCGGCACGCTTTCGTCTAAAATGGGAAATTAGCGCAATATTACCCTGCCTAAGCTCTTCAAACAAATATTGTACAGACTATAATCGACAAAGTGCTTTACAAAGCCACTGTGATCGGATTAAAATTCCGCACCATTTTTGATCAAGCTGGTTAATGGCCAAACGCGAATAGAGAGTTAGCTCGATGGGTAACTTCTCTGATTTGGTACTGAGTGGCCAGCGATAATGAATAACCCCTGAGGTGAAAGGCATATGCCAATAGTTAAAGTACGTGAAAACGAACCGTTCGACGTTGCACTACGTCGTTTCAAGCGCTCTTGTGAAAAAGCAGGTATCCTTTCTGAAGTTCGCCGTCGCGAGCACTACGAAAAGCCAACTACAGTTCGCAAACGCGCTAAAGCAGCAGCTCAAAAGCGTCACGCTAAGAAGCTAGCTCGCGAAAACGCACGTCGCGTTCGCCTGTACTAATAACTTAATCCATAAGGACTGAGTTATGGCTCTTATTGAACAACTCAAAGAAGAGCAAAAATTAGCGATGAAAGCCAAGGACAAACCGCGCCTTGGCACTATCCGCTTAGCTCTTTCAGCAATTAAGCAACGTGAAGTTGACGAACGGATCACTCTGAACGACGACGACATTCTTGCTGTATTAGTTAAAATGGTTAAGCAACGTCGCGATTCTGTTGCTCAATATGAATCGGCAAATCGTCAAGATCTTGCTGACGTGGAAAAAGCAGAAATTACGGTACTTGAAGGCTTTATGCCTCAACCGCTAACTGATGAAGAAGTTATTGCACTACTTGATAGCGCAATCGCCGAAGCTCAACCAGCGGGCATGCAAGACATGGGTAAAGTAATGGCTATCTTGAAACCACAAATTCAAGGGCGTGCAGATATGGGTAAAGTTAGTGGTTTAGTTCGTTCTAAACTCGCTTAATCCCAAATCAAATTGCAACAAGCCGTGCAATCCTTCGGAACGCACGGCTTGTTTGTATCTGTAACCTATTCAAACTATTATTATCCACACTCTCAGTTAGTGCATTTTTCTAAGGTTTTATGGCAGGACACATCCCGCGTAGTTTCATCGATGATCTCCTAGCGCGTCTCGACATTGTCGACATTGTGGACGCACGCGTGAAACTTAAGAAAAAAGGCAAAAACTATGGTGCTTGTTGCCCATTCCACAACGAAAAGACCCCTTCTTTTAGCGTAAGCCAAGAAAAACAGTTTTATCACTGCTTTGGTTGTGGCGTACACGGTAATGCTATCGACTTCATTATGGAGTTCGAACGTCTCGATTTTGTTGAAGCTATTGAAGAGCTAGCCTCTTTCTTAGGCCTCGATGTTCCTAGAGAACAGCGCAGCGGCGAGATATCAACAGCACCAAGAGCCAACAGCGAACAAAAACGTAACCTCTACGATTTGATGGGCGGCATCAGTAATTTTTACCGCTCTCAACTGAAAATATCAGCCAACAAACCTGCGATTGATTACCTAAAGAATCGTGGCCTTTCGGGCGAGATCGTCCAGAAGTTTGGCATTGGTTATGTGGCAGATGAGTGGGACTTGGTTCGTAAGAACTTTGGCCAACAGAAAGAAGCCCAAGACATGCTCGTGACTGGCGGCATGCTAATTGAGAACGATAAAGGTAACCGATACGACCGATTCCGTGGACGCGTAATGTTCCCGATTCGTGATCGTCGTGGCCGTGTGATTGGTTTTGGTGGTCGTGTGTTAGAAGACGGCACACCAAAATATCTCAACTCACCAGAAACGCCTATCTTCCATAAAGGTAAAGAGCTTTACGGCCTTTATGAAGTGCTGCAAGCCTACCGTGAACCGCCACAAATACTTGTGGTTGAAGGTTACATGGATGTCGTGGCCCTCGCGCAATATGGTGTCGATTACTCAGTGGCATCACTGGGCACCTCGACAACTGGCGACCACGTTCAAATGTTGTTCCGTCAAACCAGCACTGTGGTTTGTTGTTACGATGGTGACCGAGCAGGTAAAGAGGCCGCATGGCGCGCACTCGAAAACGCACTTGAGTATCTGAAAACGGGCAACACGCTTAAGTTTCTGTTCTTGCCCGACGGTGAAGACCCAGACAGCTATATTAGAGAGCATGGCAAAGCCGCTTTTGAACAGCTGGTCCATAATGCGACGCCGCTTTCGACCTATTTGTTCGATAACCTGATTGAAATACACAAGTTAAACTTGGGAACAACCGAAGGGAAATCAGCACTGCGTGCACACGCCAGCGCCTTGATTAACAAAATTCCTGACAGTTACTTCCAAGAATTGCTCGAAAAACTGCTCGATGAGCGAACTGGATTTGATAACCAATTGCGACGTGCGCGTGTTCATACACAGAACCCGACACCTCAACCGCATAAAGAGCTGAAGCGCACTCCAATGCGTGAAGTTATCGCTTTGCTTATCCAAAATCCGAGCTATGCTGATATGGTACCGGATTTATCAAGTGTCAAAGGCTTACAGTTGCCTGGACTAAGTTTATTCGTCGAAGTACTTGATAAATGCCACGCGCATCCCCATATCAACACAGGCCAATTATTAGAGCATTGGCGACATAATAAACATGAGGCTCTTCTGTCTCGTCTCGCGAGCTGGGAAATCCCCCTCGACGAAGACAATCAAGAAGACATATTTTTAGACTCATTGGACAACATACTTGCCCAGTGCGTTGAAAAACAAATTGAAAACCTGCAGGCCAAAGCAAGAAGCGTCGGTTTATCAGCCGAAGAAAAAAGGGAGCTACTAGCTTTAATGCTAGATCTAAAAGCGTAACCCTGTTTGATTAGTCAGCATTTAATAAATTTGTTAACATAATTGGTTTGCATTTGAGAATGCAACGTCCTTCACCAGACCTGAAGTTGGATATCATCTATGGATCAAAATCCGCAGTCACAGCTTAAATTACTTGTTATTAAAGGCAAGGAACAAGGCTATCTGACCTACGCCGAAGTAAACGACCACCTACCTGCAGAAATCGTGGATTCTGAACAGGTAGAAGACATCATTCAAATGATCAACGACATGGGTATCAAGGTAGTTGAAACTGCACCTGATGCTGATGATCTAGCACTTAATGATGACGATGCCAATATAGATGAAGATGCAGCCGAAGCTGCAGCTGCTGCGCTTTCAAGCGTAGAAAGCGAGATTGGCCGTACTACTGACCCAGTTCGTATGTACATGCGTGAAATGGGTACGGTTGAACTACTGACTCGTGAAGGCGAAATCGACATTGCGAAACGTATTGAAGATGGTATCAATACAGTTCAACTATCGGTTGCTGAGTACCCTGGCACTATTCCATACATCTTGGAACAGTTTGACCGCGTACAAGCAGAAGAGATTCGCTTAACAGACCTAATCAATGGCTTTGTTGACCCTGACGACGATGGCACAGCTGCGCCAACGGCGACTCACATCGGTTCAGAACTTGCTGAAACTGATCTGGAAGACGAAGACAAAGAAGACGCTGAAGACGACGAGGAAGAGGAAGAAGAAGATACAGGTATCGATCCTGAGCTTGCTCTTGAGAAGTTCACAGCGCTTCGCACTAGCTACCAGAACCGTCAGCTAGCGATCAACGAGTACGGCCATGAAAGCCCGAAAGCAATGCTTGCAACAACAATGATGCAAGACGTATTCAAAGAGTTCCGTCTAACACCAAAACAGTTTGATTACCTAGTAAACGAACTGCGTAACTCTATGGATCGCGTACGTACTCAAGAACGCCTAATCATGCGTCAAACGGTTGAGTACGGCAAAATGCCGAAGAAATCTTTCATTGCTCTATTTACTGGCAACGAATCTAGCGAAGCATGGTTGGATGAAGTTCTTGCTTCAGACAAGCCATACGCAGAAAAGATCAAACGTAACGAGCACGACATCCGTCGCTCTATCCAAAAACTGGATATGATCGAACGTGAAACGTCTCTTACTGTTCAAAGCATCAAAGATATCAGCCGTCGTATGTCTATCGGTGAAGCGAAAGCTCGTCGTGCGAAGAAAGAGATGGTTGAAGCGAACTTACGTCTAGTAATCTCGATTGCTAAGAAGTACACAAACCGTGGTCTACAATTCTTGGATCTAATCCAAGAAGGTAACATCGGTCTGATGAAAGCCGTAGATAAGTTTGAATACCGTCGTGGTTACAAGTTCTCTACTTACGCTACGTGGTGGATCCGTCAAGCAATCACTCGTTCGATTGCCGACCAAGCTCGTACTATCCGTATTCCGGTTCACATGATCGAAACGATCAACAAACTAAACCGTATCTCTCGTCAAATGCTACAAGAGATGGGTCGTGAGCCACTTCCGGAAGAGCTAGCTGAACGCATGCAAATGCCTGAAGACAAGATCCGTAAAGTACTGAAAATCGCTAAAGAGCCAATCTCAATGGAGACACCAATCGGTGACGACGAAGATTCGCACCTAGGTGATTTCATCGAGGATACAACGCTAGAACTACCTTTAGACTCTGCAACGGCAACAAGCCTACGCGGTGCAACTAAAGACGTTCTTGCTGGCCTAACACCTCGTGAAGCTAAAGTACTGCGTATGCGTTTCGGTATCGACATGAACACTGACCACACTCTTGAAGAAGTGGGCAAGCAGTTTGACGTAACTCGTGAACGTATCCGTCAGATCGAAGCAAAAGCACTGCGTAAACTTCGTCACCCAAGCCGCTCAGAAACTCTGCGTAGCTTCCTAGACGAGTAATCACACGCTTTAGTGCGGTTAGCTTTTAAGCATAAATAAGAAAAGGTGAGCGTTGGCTCACCTTTTTTTTATCTGTGTGATTTAAGTGGCTAAGATGTAAGCGGAATTGCCCCTTATAGTGTCTAGACACCACTGAATGCTTCCCCTATAATCTATGCCCTACGGCCCCTTAGCTCAGTGGTTAGAGCGCACGACTCATAATCGTTCGGTCCCCAGTTCAAATCTGGGAGGGGCCACCAAATCAGAAAAGCCAGAACAGTTCACGCTGCTCTGGCTTTTTGCTTTTCTGGATCTGCACAACTCACGCGGTATTCCCTACAAATACCGAATCGCCCCGCACACAGTTTCAATTGCTTCTCTGTGACTAAGCTTACTTTTCTTTTATAAAAAAGGCGGCAATATGAACGTACATAAATCGATCCATAGTTCAGGGAAGACTCATGAAAGACGAAACACTCTCGATTCACTTCGGTTACGACACTGATCCAACAACCAAATCGGTTGCCACTCCTATCTACCAAACCGTCGCTTACGAATTCGATGACGCACAACATGGCGCCGACCTCTTCAACCTTGCGGTACCAGGCAATATCTACACTCGTATAATGAACCCAACCAACGATGTGTTGGAAAAGCGCATGGCAGCCTTAGAAGGCGGGATTGCAGGCTTAGTCGTGAGTGCGGGCAGTGCCGCGATCAACTACGCTATTCAGACGTTGGCACAGATCGGTGACAACATCGTTTCAACACCTCAGCTTTACGGCGGTACTTACACCCTATTTGCGCACATGCTGCCAAACCAAGGGATCGAAGTTCGCTTTGCCAAAGACGACAAGCCTGAAAGCTTGGCTGCACTGATCGATGAAAAAACCAAAGCGGTTTATTGTGAAAGTATCGGTAACCCAGCAGGCAATATTATCGACTTAGAACGTGTTGCTGAGCTTGCTCACGCACAAGGTGTGCCTGTGATTGTCGATAACACAGTAGCAACGCCTGTGCTGTGTAAACCTATCGATTTTGGAGCCGACATAGTGGTGCACTCACTAACCAAATACGTGGGTGGTCACGGTACAACGTTAGGTGGCGTGATTGTCGATTCAGGTAAATTCCCATGGGCAGAACACAAAGATCGCTTCCCCGTGTTTAATCAGCCAGAACCTTCTTACCATGGTGTGGTTTATACCGAGGCTTTTGGCGAAGCCGCGTTTATTGGTCGTGCTCGAACGGTTCCACTGCGTAATACGGGTGCTGCGCTGTCGCCAATGAATGCATTCATGCTAATGCAAGGCTTAGAAACCTTATCGCTACGCATGGAGCGACACACAGAGAATGCACTGAAAGTAGCGGAGTACCTTCAGCAACATGAGAAAGTGAGTTGGTTGAGCTACGCGGGTTTACCAACGTCTGAGTTCTATCCGCTGGCTGAGAAATACATGCAAGGTAAGCCATCGGCCATTTTATCTTTTGGCTTGAAAGATGGTTATGAAGCAGGTGTTCGTTTCTATGATGCGCTACAAATCTTCAAGCGCTTGGTCAACATCGGCGATGCGAAATCTCTCGCTTGTCACCCTGCCTCTACAACACACCGCCAATTAAGCGAAGCGGAACAAAAACAAGCGGGTGTATCACCAGAGATGATCCGCCTCTCAGTAGGCATTGAGCACATTGACGATATCTTGGCTGACCTAGAACAAGCACTTAACGCTTAACGCCGTTAAAGCTAGATCTAACGCTGATCGTTAGCTAACAGACACAAAAAAGCCCATCACAGGATGGGCTTCTTATTATCTAATTTTCTTAGATAGGCTAACGATTACTCAACCGTTACCGCTTTCGCAAGGTTACGAGGTTGGTCAACATCGGTACCCTTGATTAGCGCTACGTGGTAAGACAACAGCTGCATCGGTACTGTGTAGTAGATAGGTGCTGTTACTTCACTTACGTGAGGCATCTTGATGATCTTCATGTTCTCATCGCTTTCAAAGCCAGCGTCTTGGTCAGCGAATACATAAAGTAGACCGCCACGAGCACGTACCTCTTCAACGTTCGATTTCAGCTTCTCTAGCAAGTCGTTGCTTGGTGCAATAACGACTACAGGCATATCTGCATCGATAAGAGCCAAAGGACCGTGCTTAAGCTCACCAGCAGCGTATGCTTCTGCGTGGATGTAAGAGATCTCTTTCAGTTTAAGAGACGCTTCCATCGCGATTGGGTAAAACTCACCACGACCCAAGAACAGTGTGTGGTGCTTATCAGCAAAATCAGGTGCCAGTGCTTCGATCTCTTTATCAAATGCTAATGCTTTCTCGATATCAGCAGGCAGTTGGTGAAGTGCTTGAACGATTTCCGCTTCTTTCTCTTCATTGATGCGACCTTGTAGACGACCAATTGACGTTACCATCATCAGCATTGCTGCTAGTTGAGTTGTGAAAGCTTTAGTAGAAGCAACACCGATCTCTGTTCCTGCGCGAGTCATGAATGCAAAATCAGATTCACGAACCAGTGAAGAACCCGCAACGTTACAGATAGTCATTGCTGACATGTAACCCTTCTCTTTTGCAAGACGAAGTGCAGCAAGCGTATCAGCCGTTTCACCAGATTGAGACAGAGTCACCAATAGGCTGTTCGGACGAACAACGAAATCACGGTAACGGAATTCAGAAGCAATCTCTACGTCACAGCTTACGCCAGCTAGAGATTCAAACCAGTAACGCGCTGCCATGCCTGAGTTGTAAGACGTACCACATGCGATGATCTGCACGTGTTCAACCTTGCTTAGGATCTCTTCAGCTTTAACGCCGATCGCGTTAGTGATAACCGAAGTGTCAGAGATACGGCCTTCCATTGTATTGATCAGCGCTGTTGGCTGCTCGAAGATCTCTTTCTGCATGAAGTGGCGGTATTGACCTTTGTCACCAGCGTCATGTTCAGCGTTTGATTCAACGATTTCACGCTCAACACGCTCGCCCGCGACATCAAATACAGTAACATCACGACGAGTCACCTCAGCAACATCACCTTCTTCTAGGTACATGAAGCGACGAGTTACGCTCAGTAGCGCCAGTTGGTCAGAAGCAAGGAAGTTCTCACCGACACCAAAACCGATAACGATTGGGCTACCAGAACGAGCCACAACAATACGGCTAGGATCTTTGCGATCAACCGCAACCGTGCCGTACGCACCGTCTAATTGTTTTGCTGTTTTCTGTAGTGCTTCAACCAAAGAAGCTGAAGTGCGAAGTTCCCACTCAACTAGGTGGGCGATAACTTCTGTATCCGTTTGTGAAGTAAATACGTAACCACGCTCTTGCAGCATAGCGCGCAGTGCTTCGTGGTTTTCGATAATGCCATTGTGTACAACTGCAATATCACCAGACATGTGTGGGTGTGCGTTCGCTTCAGATGGCTCACCGTGTGTTGCCCAACGTGTATGAGCGATACCTGTACCACCAATCACTTGTTGCTCTTCTACTGCGTCAGCTAGCTCTTGTACTTTACCTAGGCGGCGTACACGAGTTAGGTTAGATTCAGTATCGACTACAGCGACACCAGCTGAATCGTAGCCACGGTATTCTAGACGACGAAGGCCTTCTACTAAAATTTCAGCTACATCACGCTGTGCTACTGCACCAACAATTCCACACATAGTTTCACTCCATCAATTTTGTTTTATTCCTATTGGCAGCAAGCAAAGGCCAGATCTTCATCAAGATCAATTATAGGAAGGTAAATGCATAATATTTAAATTTGTTTTTACGCTGGATCGGTCAGGATCACTCGAACATCATGTGATTCGATACTTGCTTTGGATTCTTCGCCTAAGTCTGTATCGGTAATTAAGATGTCAATGTGTTCCCACGCCAGCTCTAAGTTCGGGATCTTTCGTCCCACTTTTTCCGACTCAACCATCACGATCACTTCTCGTGACACTTCAGCCATTACTTTGCTCAGGCCAACCAGTTCGTTAAACGTGGTTGTGCCTCTATCAAGATCGATACCATCGGCCCCAATAAATAGTTGGTCAAAATCGTAAGCGCGAAGCACCGACTCTGCGACTTTGCCTTGGAAAGAGTCCGAATGGGTATCCCAAGTGCCGCCAGTCATTAATAACGTCGGCTCGCTTTCAAGCTCATTAAGCGCATTAGCGACGTGCAATGAGTTGGTCATCACAACCAAGCCACGCTTAGCATTAAGCTGCTGAATTAGGGCACCGGTAGTACTGCCACTATCGATCACGATACGGTTATGGTCGCGAATTAAATCTGCAGCGGCTTTTGCCAATGAAACCTTTCGAGTCGAAACTTGTTGACCCAGTTCTTCGTTGACAACCTCTTTCGGTAACGAAATCGCACCACCATAACGGCGTAAAAGCTGACCGTTTTTCTCTAAAGACGCCAAGTCCTTTCTAATAGTGACCTCTGAGGTTTCGAACTTAGCGGATAATTCATCAACACTAACCTCCCCTTTTTCATTCACTAGGTTAGAAATTGCATGTCTTCTAAGCTGGGTGTTTCGTTTCGACATTTAAAAAAGGCCATTAAGTTTCGATGTGAAACATATTATAGTTACAACGAAACCATTTAGTCCATTTATTTTGATCCAAAAAATTAATAAATAGCGATAAAACCTTGTCCTAAGACAATTGTTAAGCAGTGATATTGAACTCATTAGGTGGTAGAATCCGCACCCGAAAAGAAAAAAAATTACAAAACTGACTGTTATTTTTTTGCAACTTACCCCCTATATAGTGGGGTAAGTCACAGAAAACCGATATTGAATCAAAATCTTTTAGTCATAAAATGACTAAAATTGATGAAAGACTTACAACTCTGAAGGACATATTGGAAGTCCCGCGCTTTTACACAACAGGCACAAAATGTTGATGTAGCGGACCAATCTTCAGAACTTAAATAAATTTCAAATTGTAACAATACTTACCGGAGAGTACCTTCCATGAAAAAGACCAAAATCGTATGTACGATTGGCCCTAAAACTGAATCTGTAGAGAAGCTAACTGAACTAGTAGATGCTGGCATGAACGTTATGCGTCTTAACTTCTCTCACGGTGATTTCGCAGAGCACGGCACTCGTATCGCGAACTTCCGTAAAGTAATGGAAAACAAAGGTGAGCAACTTGCTATCCTTCTAGATACTAAAGGTCCAGAAATCCGTACTATCAAACTTGAAGATGGTAACGACGTAGATCTAGTAGCTGGTCAAGAGTTCACTTTCACAACTGACGCAACAGTTGTTGGTAACAAAGACGTAGTAGCAGTAACTTACCTAGGTTTCGCTAAAGACCTAACAGCAGGTAACACTATCCTTGTTGATGACGGCCTAATCGAAATGGAAGTTATCGCAACAACAGAAACTGAAGTTAAGTGTAAAGTTCTTAACAACGGTGCTCTAGGCGAAAACAAAGGTGTTAACCTTCCTGGCGTTTCTGTTCAACTTCCAGCTCTTTCTGAGAAAGACAAAGCTGACCTTAAGTTTGGTTGTGAGCAAGGCGTTGATTTCGTTGCTGCTTCTTTCATCCGTAAAGAAGAAGACGTTAAAGAAATCCGTGAGCTTCTAAACGCTAACGGCGGCGAGAACATCCACATCATTTCTAAGATTGAAAACCAAGAAGGTGTAGATAACTTCGATTCAATCCTTGAAGCTTCTGACGGCATCATGGTTGCTCGTGGTGACCTAGGTGTTGAAATCCCAGCTGAAGAAGTAATCTTCGCTCAGAAGATGATGATCGAGAAGTGTAACCGTGCACGTAAGATGGTTATCACTGCAACTCAAATGCTTGACTCTATGATCAGCAACCCACGTCCAACTCGCGCAGAAGCGGGTGACGTTGCGAACGCAATCATGGATGGTACTGATGCAGTAATGCTTTCTGGTGAAACTGCTAAAGGTAAGTACCCAGTTGAAGCTGTTACTATCATGGCTCAAATCGCGAACCGTACTGATTCAGCTCTTAAAGCTGAGCTAGGTTCTCGTCTAGACAGCCCACGTCTACGTATCACTGAAGCAGTATGTAAAGGCGCTGTAGACACAGCAGAGAAGCTAGCTGCTCCTCTAATCGTTGTTGCAACTGAAGGCGGTAAGTCTGCACGTTCAGTACGTAAGTACTTCCCAACTGCAAACATCCTTGCTCTAACAACTAACGAAAAGACAGCTGCACAGCTAGTTCTTACTAAAGGTGTTAAGCCAGTTCTTGTTGACTCTATCGAGAACACAGACGCGTTCTACATCAACGGTAAAGAAATCGCTCTACAATCTGGCCTAGGTAACAAAGGCGACATCGTAGTTATGGTTTCTGGTGCTCTAGTAGCTTCTGGTACTACAAACACGGCATCTGTTCACGTTCTATAAGAATGAACCGATTCGCATAAAATATAAAAGAGGGCTTCGGCCCTCTTTTTTTATGAAACAAAATCTTGCCTAACTTTTCAGTACGCTGTATTATCAATCACAATAGAACTACGTACTGTTAACTTCCAATTGGCTCTTTCTAAGAGACGGATTAGCAGACTAGAAATCATATATAGATGAGGTTTGTAATGTCTAGTCCTACGCTCACTGACAAAGTATCAAAGATGATTCGCCAAGATATTCTTAATGGTGAGTTAACCCCAGGCCAAAAGCTCGTTGTTGCTGATCTAAAAGCACGCTACAACGTTGGCGCATCCCCTATTCGTGAAGCCTTGGTACAGTTATCTTGGAGCAAATACGTAAAGCTAGAGCCACAAAAAGGCTGCTGGGTATCGCCAGTGTCAAAGAAAGAACTGAATGACCTATACGAAAGCCTTCGTGTTGTATCATCGGTTCTGCTTAAAAAAGCGATTTCAGCGGGTGATGAGAGCTGGGAACTGGATGTACTAACGTCTTACCATAAACTGTCACGAGTGCAGTACGTATCTGAAGAGTTTGATTGTGTAGAATGGGAAGAGCGCCACCAGCAATTCCATGTCGCACTACTTGAAGGGGCAGATTCAGAGAACATGTTTAAGTTCTTTGATGACCTAATTAACCAAGTGAAACGTTACCGCTTCCTCGCTATGTCTGCAGAAAGCGCATCTGATGATCTGTTCAATATTGATGAGCACGAAATGATCATGAAACTAGTACTCTCTAAGAATGTAGAACAAGCGACTGAATTGCTTGATCAACACTTACTAGGTTCAATGAAACGAATTGAAGAAGTTATCGAAGCGGCATGATGCCAAGATAGATTCTAACCAAATAAAAACGGAGCCCAACGGCTCCGTTTTTTTGTTTCCAGTACCACGACTGAACTACCACCCAAAAAACTCTTTGTGATGAGTATTGAGCAGCACAACCATAGGTAAAAAATACAATGCACTAAGCTGAAAGCCAAGAATGGCTAATGTGCCTATGGTTAACCTCACTAAAAAATCGACAAACATACCACGCCTCTTTTAACCAGACTGTATGATCCCCAAACTCTTGCTCCAGCTAACCTAATTCTACTGCTGCCTTCCAAGTTATTGATAAGGCTAGCTAACCAGCTGAATTAAGTTAACGGTGTCATCCTTTTACATCTGGTAAACACTCTATTTATTACATCGTTTAACACGATGTAATCTGAAGCAAAGTAGTTTACTTATCGTTCATTTTAGCTCAAATTTTCACCAGCATTAGACTTTAGTCTAACTGTATAGATTTTGTGACATAGGTCGCTCAAAAGTGAGATTCCTAATAAAAAGGGGGAAAGGAAAAAAGAGTCGGGGCGCGACTTGAAGAGGTGAAGCAAATAGACGACAGGACTAGATAGAAGCGAACCTAAGCGACATCATCATAGCTAGGACACATAGAGACCGTATTACGACCAGACGATTTAGATTCGTAAAGCGCAACATCAGCACACTTGTATGAGCGAGTACTGTTACTGGTTAAATCCGTAAAGCCAACACTCACCGTTACCTTAGTTCCGGCGGCTAGCTCAATCTCAATTCGCAAGCGATCCAATACGCGCTTTGCTTCTGGCAGTGAGGTGTGTGGCATCAAGAGTGCAAACTCTTCTCCTCCGACACGTGCAACAAAGTCCGTCCCACGAAGGCTATCTTGCAGAAGCTTAGCAACACCAGCAATCACACGGTCGCCTTCGTCGTGGCCAAGTTCGTCATTGATTCGCTTGAAGTTATCGATGTCGACTAAGGCTAAGCAAGTGGTCGCTTCGTTCGGATAACGCTCAACCAAGCGAGAATAGTAAGCCAGCTGCTCTTCGAATTTTCGTCGGTTCCAGAGATTACTCAAAGCGTCACGTTCACTTAAGATCCTCAAACGCACCTCAAGCTCCTTCCTTACGGAAATATCAACCAACGAGGTGATGTAGTAACTGACTTTGCCTGAATTATTTTTGACCGCATGCACTCGCATGATCGCAGTAAAAGGAATACGCAGCTTGTTCTTACACTGAACCTCCCCTTCCCATACTTCTTCTTGCTCTAAATGACTCCAAATAGCCGAGCTTGAGAGCACTTGGTCGGTATTCTCAAGCAACAGTTGCAACGCATTTTGACCGATCACTTGTTTTTTGCAGTACCCAGTCATGTTCTCAAATTCGTTGTTGATCATCATTGTGCGGTGCTGCTTATCAGAGATCATCACTGCCGACATGCCATTCAATGCGGCGCGTGCCAATTTACTCTCCAGGCTTCGGCGTCGGTAGTGCGTCACCAGGTAAGCAAACGGGAAAGCGAAAATCAGCACCGTAATCAGAACAATGATCTCTTCATGGGCCAAATCATCTAGATCACGCTCAGCCCTATCCATCAATTGCTTCTGATTAAGTTGAATAAGCAAATGAACCTTTTGACTGTTCGCGAGCATAACCGTGTTAAAAGCAAACAAATTACCATCTTCAAAAACGTGTCCCACCTGATCATTGGAGATCGCATCCCACGTCTTCGGCGCGATATTTTTCAGGTTGTAGCCTTTTCTTTCAGGAATAGAGTCTCCGAACAATTTACCGCTGTTGTTACTCGCGATGAAGTAGCCCGCGTCATTGAGAACTTCTGCTCGAAGATCGTTATCAGGTGAAAAGCTCAGACGCGACGATAAGCCCCATACATCGAGATTGATGACGAGATAGCCTACTCTTTCGTCAGGGGTTTCTACGGGGGTAAAGACACGGATTACCGGCGAATAAGGGAAGGTGACTTCACCATGCTCAGTTTCAAGCTCAATACCCCAACCGCCAATCTGTTCGGCCTCTAGTTTTTGAGCGTATTGGAAGTAGTTAGAATCCGACCTATCTTGCAGTTGTTGAGGAAACGTCACTCTACCGGTATCAGAGGAGTAGTTAACGCGCACCAATTCTTTGCCTGTGATATCTAACAGATGGATTTGTGTATACCACTTCTGGTTCACCAGAACAGATTGCCAGACCTCTTCAAGTAGATGTTTGGTCTGCTCTGAGGGAGAGGAAGCAAAGTTAACCAAGCTCTGGCTATGACTGAGTAGCTCCATTACCGAGACTAACTGAGTCTTGAGAAGATCGTAATCTCGCTTGGCATACACTAACTGATGAACAGCTTGCTTAGCCGAGTAGTCAAAGCTCTGTTGTTTTACTTCTTTGTAACGCTGCAAATAATACAGACATACTGCAGAAGACAATATGATAGAGATAATCAGCAATGTAATTATTGATTTTTTATTTCGCATTGCTAACTCAGATGAATGGAAGTGCAGCGCGGGATTATAGCACTCTAAAAAATTAACAAAATAAAAGCCGCTTAAAAAAGCGGCTTTAAAGTTATTTTTTAAAGACTTATCGTCTAGGCTTTCAACGCACGTTCGCCTCGTGCGATGCCAACAACACCACTTCGAGCTACTTCAAGCACTTCCGTCACTTCAGACAGTGCCTGAATGAAGGCATCCAGTTTCTCGCTAGTACCCGCCATTTGAACCGTATATTGAGAAGCCGTGACATCAACAATCTGACCACGGAAGATATCTGCTGTGCGCTTCACTTCTGCTCGAGCAAAGCCGCTCGCACGTACTTTTACCATCAACAGCTCACGTTCAATGTGCTCAAGCTCAGACACTTCTTGTACTTTAAGTACGTCGATTAGCTTATGCAGTTGTTTCTGAATCTGCTCAAGCTGCATTTCGCTCGAGTTAGTAGTGACGTTCAAACGAGACAGCGTCGGATCATCGGTTGGAGATACGTTCAAAGACTCGATGTTGTAGCCACGCTGAGAAAACAAGCCAACCACACGAGAAAGCGCACCAGGTTGGTTTTCCATTAGTAGTGAAATAATGTGTCTCATATTATGTTCTCTCCGTTTTGCTTAGCCACATGTTATCCATACCCTCGCCTTTGATTTGCATTGGGTATACGTGCTCGGTGTCATCCACACTAATATCGACAAATACCAAACGGTCTTTCATCGCCAGTGCTTTTTCCAAACCTGATTCCAGTTCATCCGGAGATGAAATACGCATACCAACGTGGCCATAAGCCTCAGCGATAGCAGCAAAATCAGGAACAGAGTCCATATATGAGTTAGAGTAACGACCTTGATAAACAATGTCTTGCCACTGTTTTACCATGCCTAGGAAACGGTTGTTAAGGTTAATAATCTTAACAGGAATATTGTATTGCAGCGCAGTCGACAGCTCTTGGATATTCATTTGAATACTGCCGTCACCGGTTACCACAACCACTTCTTCATCTGGCTTAGCAAACTTAACGCCCATACCAGCTGGCAGGCCAAAGCCCATTGTGCCTAGACCACCAGAGTTAATCCAACGACGTGGCTTGTTAAACGGGTAGTACAAAGCAGCAAACATTTGGTGTTGACCTACATCAGAAGCAACATAGGCATCGCCATTGGTTACTTTATGCAGCGTTTCAATTACTTGCTGTGGTTTGATGCGCTCAGACGATTTCTCGTAAGCTAGGCAGTCACGCTCTTGCCACTGCTTGATTTCACTCCACCAGCTTTCAATCGCTTCTGCATCATTAGTGCCGCCTTGCTCAACGAGCAAGTTCACCATGCTCTCTAGAACTTTTTCAGCAGAACCTACAATCGGTAGATCCACTTTTACGTTCTTAGAGATTGAAGATGGGTCGATATCAATGTGCATGATCTTCGCATCAGGGCAGTACTTATCTAGGTTATTGGTCGTTCGATCATCGAAACGCACGCCAATACCAAAGATCAAATCCGCATTGTGCATCGCCATATTGGCTTCATACAAACCATGCATGCCCAACATACCCAAAGAGTTCTTATGGGTGCCAGGGAAAGCGCCAAGCCCCATTAGGGTGCTTACCACAGGTAAATTCAGTGCCTCTGCTAATTTTAACAGCGGCTTATCTGCCTCAGAAATAACCGCACCACCACCGACATAAAGTACCGGCTTCTTCGCTTCAAGAAGGGCTTTTAGCGCCTTTTTGATCTGACCTTTATGACCCGTAACCGTTGGGTTATACGAACGCATTTTGATCGTTTCTGGGTATTCATAAGGAAGCTTTATTTGTGGGTTCAAGATGTCTTTCGGCAGATCAATAACCACAGGACCGGGACGTCCTGTCGTTGAAATATAGAATGCTTTTTTAACGACTTCAGGGATATCTTCCGCTTTCTTAACTAAGAAGCTGTGTTTAACGATCGGGCGTGATACACCCACGATGTCACACTCTTGGAAGGCGTCGTTACCAATAAGGTTATTTGGTACGTTACCAGAAATAACAATCATTGGGATTGAGTCCATGTAGGCTGTTGCAATACCAGTAACGGTATTGGTCGCACCTGGACCAGAACACACAAGTACTACACCCGGTTTACCGGTAGAACGAGTATAGCCATCTGCCATGTGGGTAGCGGCTTGTTCGTGTCGTACTAATACGTGTTTAATTTCAGCAGTTTTAGCATGCAGCGCATCGTAGATATCAAGTACAGAACCACCTGGGTAACCAAAGATTTGTTCTACACCCTCTTCAATTAGAGACTGCACCACCATCTCAGCGCCGGATAACATTGCTGTTTCAGGTTTTGTTGTCATATTGCTCTCCTCACCAGTTTCCAATCATATTTGGTGAACATGTTGGGCTGGTTTTTCATAGTCTAGGGCTTATTCGTAGCCTAATTCGAAATACTTCCACTTTTTCGGCTATGGCTGTCTGTCGTGATAACAACAAACAGTAATACGAAACAACTTTAACGCTTTATTATCATCTGGTCTAACACCTGTTATTCGGCAACTGTGCCAAAAAACCAACTATTAGCTCAAAGCATTAAATAAAACCCAACCCAGCCCACCATACTAGGTTTAAACACTAGTTAGCGAATAAAAAAAAGCACTTAATATTTCAATAGATCGCTATTTATCGATAAACCGCGAGCTTGCTGGTGTGCGCTTTCGCACATTGTGCTGTGTCATTAGATACAAAAAATCCCCCTAAAAATGCAATCACATTCGTAGGGGGATTTTTAAACAACTGAAAATTTATCTAAGCAGAAAACTACTTATCTTTAGGCTTTTCGTTGTACATTTCTTCGATTTCGTCTTGATACTTATCGTTGATAACTTTACGACGCAATTTCTGAGTTGGTGTCAGCTCACCATCATCCATAGAAAATGCTTTTGGTAGCAGTTTGAATTTCTTCACTTGCTCAAACTTAGCCAGTTCTTGCTGTAGGTCATTCACACGCTTTTCTAGCATCTCGACGATTTGGTGATGCTTAACAAGTTCTACGCGATCGTGATACTTGATATTAAGCTCTTTGGCATACTCTTCTAGCGAGTCATAACAAGGAACAATCAGCGCAGAAACGAATTTGCGCGTATCAGCGATAACAGCAATCTGTTCGATAAAGTGATCTTTACCAATCGCGCCTTCAACCACTTGCGGTGCAATATACTTACCACCAGAGGTTTTCATCAGCTCTTTGATACGATCAGTAATGAACAGGTTACCATTTTCATCAAAATGACCCGCATCACCGGTTTTCAAGAAACCGCGCTCATCGAATGTCTTAGCCGTCTCTTCTGGCATCTTGTAGTAGCCACGCATCACCATTGGACCACGAACAAGAATCTCGTCCTTAGCACCAATTTTTACTTCTGCGCCCGGCATCGACATACCAATCGAATCTGGGTTAAAACAACGGTCATCCCAACAAGATACTGTTGCTGTAGTTTCTGTCATGCCGTAGCCAAGTTTTACGTTGATGCCGATAGCATGGAAGAAGCGACCAATCGTCTCATCAAGCTTCGCGCCACCACATGGCATGAAGTTGATGTTACCGCCGAGTAGAGCTCGTAGTTTAGATAGCACAAGCTTATCAGCTAGCGCATGGCTCTTCTTCAGCATCAACGATGGAGTACGACCTTCTTGGTGACAAACTGAAAGCTTTGCTCCCATGTTCACCGCCCAAGTAAATAGCACTTTACGAATAAATGGCGCTTTAGATACCTTCTCGTGAATCGCAGAGAAGATCTTCTCGTAGAAACGTGGAACCGCACACATTACGGTCGGTTTCACATCACTTAGCGCATCACGCACTTGCATCGTATCTTGCAGGTAGCAGTTGGTTGCGCCTTTATAGAGAACGTAGAACGTCCAAGCACGCTCAAATACGTGTGATAGCGGTAGGAAACACAATGAGACATCGTCTTTGCTCAGGCTAAGGCGCTCATCGTGGCCTTCTAACTGGTAGCCAATGTTAGTGTAATCAAGCATTACGCCTTTTGGCTGACCTGTGGTACCAGAGGTATAGATAAGAGTCAGTAAGTCATCCATGCTTGCATCAGTAAGACGCGCGTCAAGTTCTGCTTGTTGTGCTTCAACGCCACGCGCCATGAAGTCATTCCAAGATACGGCAAAGCTGTGTCCTTGCAGGTCGATGTCATCAGACATAGCTACAACAACTTCTAGCTGCTCGCACTCTTCAAACAGGCTAACTGCCGCATCGAATTGAACTTGCTCACCAACGAATAAGATCTTCACATCTGCGTTTTGGATGATGTAAGACGACTGAGCTGCTGTGTTGGTTGGATAAATCGGCACAGTCACAAGGCGAGCTTGTAAAGATGCAAAATCTGCCACTGTCCATTGAGGCATATTGTTTGAATAGATACCGATCTTATCTTGAACTCTCAGTCCCTGAGCCAATAGTGCTAATGAAAGCGTATCGATTTGTTGTCCAAACTGCTCCCAGCTAATACCTTGCCATACATTGTCTACTTTGTGCTTCAAAGCTGTACGGTTGCCGCCTTGGGCAATTTGGTCACGAAGTCTTTTTACGATATGAAAATCTAAATTGGCCATCTCTTTACCTTTGGCTTACACCTGTAAGCTTTTTTGAGCGCACAAGTGTACCTCTGATCATGGAAAAGGCAACTGATGAAGCTCAAAGTTATCAGTAATAGTACGTCTAACGCTAAGTTTTCTATCCACTAAAATAGCGCGCATAAAAAAGCCCCAAGCCAGACTCCTAGCTTAGGGCTTATAAATCATAGGGATTAGTGTCTAGTTAAGTGCCACTACTTCGCCACAGATCATCATTAACTGATCTCGTAACCAAATGTGTCCTTTATCCTTTTCACTTGATTCGTGCCAGCTTAGGAAGCCAGAAATCGCCGCATTATCGAATGGGAAATCTAGAATCTGAAGCTGCTCTTTGTTTGCTGCATGTTCTACCATCCAACGAGGAGCAATCGTTACTAGTTCAGATTGACCAACAACGTAAAGAACGTTGCTCAAGCTCGTACCTTCGTAGAAAGGCGTGCAATCTAGGTCACGGTAAGCTTGCTCAGAGAAGCTACGTTGACCATGGATGCGAGACAGTTTTGCGTGCTTTTCGTTAAGCAGCTCTGCCGCAGAAACTTCACCGTTGATGCGTGGGTGAGAAGCAGAAGCAACCACAACTAATTCGTCTTGGAAGATTTCAGTGCTTGAGAAGCCTTGCTCATCAAAACGAGCGTAATCGATAACGAAGTCGATTTCTTGGTAGCGCATACGCTCAGAAAGTTGACGATCGAATTCAGCATCCATGTGCAGTTTAACGCTCGGTGCTTGGTCGTTGATTGTCGACATAATCTTAGGAGCAAAACGCATGTCACAAGGGCTGCAAATCGCAAGTTTGAACAGGCGAGAAGACGACTCTGGAGAGAACACAGAACTTGGTAGTTCGTTACGCACTAATTGTAGCGCTTGGCGGATTGGACCAAACAACTGACGAGCACGTTGAGTCGGTTGAATACCACGACCTTGACGCATGAATAGTTCGTCGTTAAACATCACTTTTAGACGAGCAACAGCGTTACTTACAGCAGGCTGAGACATACCCAGATTGTGAGCTGCACGTGTAATGTTTTGCTCTTGCATAACTGCATCAAATACAGTCAAAAGATTTAAGTCGACTCCACGAAGTGTGCTTTCCATTCTGTAGCTTGCAATAGCACTCATTGCGTCTTTTTTATCTAACATTCAAGTTGCCTCTTGTCGGTTCGACAGCGTTAAATTGGTAATGGTATGAGAATAGATAACCACTAATTCTTATATTTATCAGACCGATGTTTTTCGGATTGACATTACTATTAACCAATACATCTCGAGCTACCAACAAGATTGATAAAGAATAATTTTATTTTATCTTAATGATTAAATAACATCTAAAAATCAGTAATTTATAGAGTTATAAAAAAATATAAAAAGCGTAACTTATGAGTTTGATTTCGACTTATTTAGCTGTTCTATCTTTTGGTTACAATTGTTACAATTTATTGAACCGATGAATTAGTTGACCAGTTGATTCAGAAATAACACTTATGAGTTAGGTGAGCGATGCATAACTTGGAAAGTCTACCTTGTCCCAAAGTTGCTTTCTTAAGTCATCTTGATTAGACCAATTCCCCGCTAATACCCACTCAACGAGTGCACTTGCCACGTCTGGATAGGTGACCACTTCAGCCTGTTTTTCACTGAGCCAAGTACGCAAGATAGCCGCATCTAAAAAGGTCATGGTTTGAGCTAATCCAAGAGCCTCTAGCGTCGCCACATTGCTCTGTTGTTCGAACTGCCCTTCGAGTGGTTTGAGAAGCAATTTCTTCCCCAAAGTGAGGGCTTCAGAAGGCAATTCAAAGCCACCATTTGCGACCACGCCAGAGCACTGATTGAGGTCGAATTGGAAGCCAGCATGACTGAGTGGTTTGAACTCAATATTTTCGACTCGGCTGTGCTCAATAACATCCGGATGGTAACAGACAAAGTTGTGCGAAATGAACTTCATCAGCAGCTCTGAGATCGACTCAAGATCCTCAAATGGCAAATAGACCAACGTAAAGTCTTGTGCTGTTTTGGTTTGTTCCTCACCAACCAGCGTGTGAACGATAGGCGGCAAAATCGGCTGTTCAAAGTGATACCAATGCAACCCAATTGAGTGCTCGGTTGGGGCGAAATGTTGAATCACTGAATGTTCAATCCAGTTGCCCCCTTCTTTGGGTACATCATAACGAAACGCATTCTGATGGCTTATCCCAATGCATGGCACACCTTGTCTCTTAGCCGCCCATGCAGTGACAGGCTCAAAATCATTAATCACTAAGTCATAAGGCGTAAGATCGATCTGGTTAATCTCACGGAGAAATCGCCAGATGTTGTTCTTCATGAATGTTTTGCCGTATTTCACCTGCCCCTGCTCGCTGTAAAAAGTTAAGCCGCTGCGGGTCTGATAGTTGCCAAACGCTTCCATCGAGAAGTACTTGCTCTCATCTCTCCCAGAGAACAGAAAGTCGACATCAATATTTTGCTGACGAAAAGCGACGGCCATTGCTCTCGCTCGAGCGATGTGCCCATTTCCTGTGCCTTGTACGCCATATAAAATTTTCATGCTTTTTCCTTTAGAGTTGCCACTTAAGCTCGGCAGTGGTTGCCAACAAAATAATTACTGGATGAAGCTGATAGCGAGGCTGGTACAAGCGATGCCCAAAGCTGCGCCAATCAGTACGTCCGTTAAAAAGTGCACACCGAGCAGGATTCGAGAGCCTGCAATCGCAGTTGCCCACACCAAGCTAAAGAGGTACAAGCTCGGATAGAAATGTCCAATTAAGGTCGCCATAACAAAAGCAGCAGCGGAATGCCCTGAAGGCAGGCTGTATTTATCGGATGGCACAATATGAGAGTGAAGTAATGAAGAGAATTCAGCTGGTCGACGGCGCTTGAGGGTATTTTTAGCAAACCAGTAAATAGGTAACTCGATTGCGAAGGCGGTTAAGCCCACCAATAGAAAGTCTCGACCGGTGTCGCTATCGGCCAGCAGTGCAATCAAGGCAATCAAAACATAAAGGTGTCCATCTCCAGTATGAGACACCGCTTTACTAAGCGTTGCATGCTGCCCGCCATAGCGGTTGTTTAAACAGAAAACAGAAAATGCCACATCCCAGCGGACAATAGGTTCGATAGTACGCATACGATCTCCTTAACAATCCTTATTCAGTTAAGGCTCAAGTTATGCCCAACAAATGACAGTTAAGTGACGTTTTGAATGAACTAAAATGAAATTTCCCATGCTTGATAGGCTGGTCAATGGATCAAGTCAGGATGGCGATAAAAGCGACCGATAAAAATAAAGCGACCCAAGGCCGCTTTATTCTTCTATGTTTTCACTTCTTTATATAACCATTAACGCTACTTCTATCGTGTTAATGGTTATAGCGTTCGCTAATGATAATAGAGCTCGCTAATAATTAAGTACTAAAGGCTATAGCGCTAATGGCTCGTGCTTTTTCACCAAACCGAAATCCGCCAATATCGCGTAGGCCGCTGGGATCATAAACAGCACCAGTAAGGTCGAGGCAAATATGCCGAATACGATCGAAATAACCAATGGCTGGATAACCTGTGCCTGTAAGCTGGTTTCCGTCAATAGCGGTAGCAAACCTGCCGCTGTGGTCATTGAGGTCAAGAATACCGCTCGGAAACGCTCACGACTGGCTTTCACCACCGAGTCATGCACGCTATCTCCCTCATCGACATGGTGACGAATGTACTGCACCAACAAGATGGAATCATTAACCACAATACCGGCAAGCGACACAAAACCCATCATGCTTGGCATACTCAAAGAGTGGCCAAGTATCCAGTGTCCAACGACCACCCCAATAAAGGCGAGTGGAATGGCCAACATCACGACCACAGGTTCTAAGTAGCTTCTAAACTGATAGCTAAGAATCGCAAACACACCGAATAAGCCAAGCAAGAATCCTTTGCCCATCGAAGCGCCCGTCTTAGCCGCATCTTTGGCTTCCCCTTCGAAATCAAAGCGTAAACCCGGGTACTTCTGAATAAGTTTGGTGGCTTCATCTTTTTGGAATTGAGCCAAAATCGCGGATGAACTCGCTTTCTTATTATCAATATCACCAAAGATACTGATGGTTCTCAGCCCATCAATACGTTGAATTCGCACGTAGTTACGCTGGAAATCTAACGTTGCCAATGTAGCCAATGGAATCTGACTGCCATCTGCGGTAATGATTGGGAAGTTAGCTAGCTGCTGTATGTCTCCTGCTTGCTCCTTATCAAGACGCACTTCAATCGAGATATTCTCAACACCGATTTGAATCTCGTCCGCCGTTTGCCCAAAGAAAGCCGCTCGTAACTGAGATGCAATCATCTGCCCATTCACATTGTAGGTTTCCGCACCTGGACGAAGTTTAACTAAGATCTCTTCCTTACCCATTCGCATGTCATCAAGCACGCCGTGCACACCATCAAACTGATTGAGGTACTCCTGAATATCCAAAGAAGCAGATTTCAACGCGCTCAGGTCATCGTGTTTGGCGCGGATTTCAATAGCACGACCACCCGGCCCCATTGTCGGTTGCTTGAACACTAATGAAATAGGGTCCGCCAGCTCACCGATATCCTCTCGCCATGCATTGATGAAATCATCGATAACGGTGTTACGGCTCTCTGCTCCGCGTAAGTCTAAACGCACAGTGGCTAAGTGTGGGCCAGATTCATTGGCATCGGCGTTAGCATTGAATTGGCTGGTGATATGCTCGACCAGTGTATTGCCTTCTTCAACCTCTTCGCTCCATTGCTTGTTCAAACGCTCAGCAGACGCGACGATTTTGTCGACCACTTTCTCGGTTTGAGACAGTGATGCGCCCGGCGGAAGAATAATACGCGCCTCGGCAATATCGCCATCCAGCTCTGGGAAAGGTTGAAACTTAACTACGCCACCAGCAATCAAGGCTACTGAAAGCAACAACAGCGTAATCACTCCGCCCATAAAGGCATAACGGAAGGTCACGACTTTCTCAACCATGTCCATCAAAGTGGTATTACGAAAGTTCTCGAATTTCTCAAGTAACACAACCTTAAAGCGCAGCACTGGCTTGTCATTCTTTTCTTTGTGTAATGAATGAGATAGGTGATTAGGTAGAATCAGGAAGGCTTCAATCAAGCTCAACGACAGCACCAAAATCAAGACTTGAGGAACGGCCTTAAGCACCGCGCCCATCTCACCATCAAGAAACAATAAGCTACCGAAAATACACACAGTGGTTAGGAAAGAAGACAGTACTCCGGGAAGCACTTTCTTAACGCCGTTGTACACCGCATCATCAACATTCTGCCCTCGGTCTAAATGGGACGCTATCGATTCAGCGATCACGATGGCGTCATCCATCATAATACCGATTGCCATCAACAACCCGACCAGCGACATAATGTTGATCGACAAACCAAGGTTGGCCATTAAGAACAAGCCACCAAGGAAGGCCACCGGCAACCCCGCCGCGACCCAAAATGAATAACGTAAGCTGAAGAACAGCCACATGGTTGCGAACACCAGCACAATACCTTGCCAGCCATTGCGAACCATCATGGTAAGGCGATCCCACAGCACAGAGGAGAGATCGTTGGTCATTTGTAGCGTCACGCCATCAGGGGCAATCGCGCTCTGATCTTCAACGAAACGCGTCACGTTCTCTTTGATTCGTAGCGCATCATCTTCTTTGTTTTTACTGATTTTCAACAGAGCCGATGGCTTGCCATCAAACAACACCTTCTGTTCATCAAGCTCAAAGCGGTCGGTTATTTTTGCAATGTCCCTCAGACGGATCACTGATCCATTAGGCGCAGATCCAACCACGATGCTTTCCAGTTCAACAGGCGTAATTCGTCTCTCGTCGAAACGAATCAGAAAGTTTTTGTCTGGTGTTTCAACGTTACCACTCGGCAGTTTTACATTCTGTCGACCAATTTGGTCTGCGATATCACCGACACTCAAGCCCAGCTGGCGAATCGCTTGGGTATCCAGTTCCACTCGATATTGATGATCAGAGAAACCACTGACCTCGACCAAAGAGACATCGTAATCAAGCTTCATGGTTCGCTTAAGATCTTCCGCGTAGGCCTTAAGTTCCGGCCATGACGTTTCGGCTGTGATAGCGATATCAACAACCGGTTCATTCCAATCTAGCTCTTGAACAACAGGTGATTCAATCTCAGTTGGGAAGTCATTGATCGAGTTGATCTGGGTTTGCACATCCACCAGCATTCGGCCGATGTCCGCTTTCTCATTTAACTTGAGAATTAAACGGGCGCTGCCTTCGATGGCTTCACACTGAGTCTCTTCAATGTTGGCTAAGCCGTCTACTGCATCTTCCATTCGCACACATAAGCTCTCTTCCACTTCTTGTGGAGAAGCTCCGGGATAAACAATCGCAGCCATAATGTAAGGCGGATCGTAAGCGGGGAAGGTTTCACGTTTGATGGTCGATAGTGAGCTTATACCCAAGATCAACAATCCAAGCATCAACAAGTTTGCTGCTGTTGGGTGCCGAGAGAAAAACTTGATCATGACACACTCTCCTGAGTATCTGATTCAAGCTCAGCCTCTTCAGAGTTCGACTCTCTTAGTAGCATGCCTTCTATTGCTGGCAGAACATCATTGAGAACCAGTTTATCTCCCGTTTGTAGCTCGCCACTCACAACCACTTGATTGTCTCTGCGATAAAGCACTTCAACATTCACCACTTGCAAACGCTGATTGTCATCCATCAGATAAACCTTATCACCATGCAGTGCTCGCTCTGGAACCACCCAACTTAGATTCGCGACACCTTCAATCTCAGCTTTTACAAACATGCCGTTGACCAAAGGGGTCGCATTGCTTGGCTGCAGTTGTGAATAGTCTTGAGCGATCTCAAGAATAATTCCGGCTGTCGCTTGGTTTTCATCAACCGTCTCACTGATTCTTGCCACCTTCGCAGGCCAACTCAGCTTCAGGTTGCCGCTGTTAAGTTGAATCGTCGCTTTGATTGGCGCTTCATAAGGATTAGGGATCCCTGCAGCATCGCGAGGGAACTGGTTGAAACTGGAGGCTAAAGTTTGCATATCGTGAATAGAAAGTTGCGCCTCCACTTCCATGACATTAATTCCGTGAGCAATAAACATCTCTTGTTGAAGATTAACCACTTGATTTTGTTCGATATCAACCTGAGCAATTCGCATTGCCCTTGGCAAAGTGATAGTGGTCTTATCGAGAGAGCGCTGCGCCTCTTTTACCTTAGACACGTTGACCTTAATCACCGCCTCCGCGACACGCTTTTCATCTGGCATTAAGGCAATTTGGTTCGCAATATCTAATACCAATTTCTGCTGAGACAATGCACTTTGTTGTTGCAGGTCGACATCAGACTGAGAAGTGAGACCTTTCTTACGCAGATCTTGTTTACGCTGTAGCTCTTTATTGCTGATCACCAAACGATTCTTTTCGATCTTAAGAGTCTGATTCAGGTTGTCTTCTTCTTGATTCAATTTCGCTAATGAAGTTTGGCTTGATTTTAGATCCGCCTCTGCTTGTATCAGCTTCAATTCATAATCCAATGGATCAACCTTGAGCACGACCGTTCCTTCAGGAATCACCTGGCCTTTTTCAAGATCTGGATGTCGATACACGATCTGTCCTGTCACCTCAGCAATCGCTTTCCATTCAACTTTAGGCACCACTTTGCCAAAGCCGACCGCTAACGGCGCTATCAGTTGTTGTTCTAGGCTCACAGTATCAACTAAGCGAGCCCTATCACCCGCAGGTTTGGTTGGAAGATCCGGCTTCAAGTTAATCGCGGCGACAAGGCCAATCACACCAACCGCAAGTGCTGGAAAGAAGAGTAGTTTTTTATTTATTTTCATTATCTTTGGTCCTGCACGGAAGAAGGGCTCGGCGCGTTGATAAAGCCTTCAGTCATCAGTTGAATGTTGTGTTCGATTAAACGATTAAGAAATTCTTCATTAATTTCAATCCCATGGATTGCCAATAAAGGCGGCGGAGCGATGAAAGGAAACACCATCAAGCTTACATACGAAACACGGCACAATTTTGGATCCATGTTCTGTTTTAAGATGCCTTGTTCAACCAACTTTTCAAAAATGACATCTTGGGCTGGCTTTGCAACATCGAGGAAAACCTTTTCGAGCAACTCTCTTTGCACTTCAGAGGGAGGCATATTCATCACTTGGGCTATCAAGCGCGGAAACTTCGGCACCTTGACCATCTCTTTGTAGTAAGTCCGCATTAAATCAAGAAAGTTCTCATGACTGCTTTCTTCAACCAACCTTTGCATCTGCAATTGCATCGGTCGTAGCGTTTCACGCAGCATCGCTTCAAACAACCCGGCCTTACTGCCAAAGTAATAACGGATCATCGCAATGTTCACACCCGCACGCTCAGCAATCAGGCGTGTCGAGACCTTGTCGTATGGCTGAACGACAAACAGATCACGAGCATGCTCAATCAATAACTGTCGAACATCTAAGTTCTTTTGAGGTCGCCCCGCTTTTCGTGCCGTCATGGCAAAAATCCATCTCTATAATTAATCATCTGATTAATTATAGAGATAAACAGGCGTAACAGTAGAAGATTAATTACTCACTATTTAATCAAGTGATTAATTAATTTGGTCACGCTTGTGATTTTTTTGGTGAATCGTTCCATCAAAAAGATTTACTACAAAGTTTTAACCTACACATAAGCCAAACGATAAACTAACCCCCCAATACAAAACCACCAATCAGATGATTTAGCCAATAACACAGTACAAAACAGCACAAACCAAACCAAAACGTCGCCAATGCACGCTGATATTGGATTTTCTTGTTTGACGCTCAGAATAAATTGCGGTAAATATGGTGTTAACAGTTTATTTACGGATATTTGTGTAATGATTTTTTCTTCTTCTCGACTGCTGAAACTTCTCCTTATCGTGAACCAATCGCGCGGGTAAGTTGTGGGTCAAGAACTACACAAATATTAAAACCCGCGCTGAGCGGGTTTTTTTGTAACTGGCACTTTTAAAAGAACATCATTCTTAATAATAATTTGGATAGCAATCGATTCATTATCGATATAAGGAAGCACCCATGAACGATCAAGTGATAATTTTTGACACGACCTTACGTGATGGCGAGCAAGCGTTGGCAGCAAGCCTTACGGTAAAAGAGAAATTACAGATCGCTTATGCACTTGAACGACTGGGTGTAGATGTTATTGAAGCGGGTTTCCCTGTTTCATCGCCAGGCGATTTCGAATCAGTACAAGCCATCGCCAAAAATATTAAAGATAGCCGCATCTGTGCGCTTTCTCGTGCCGTTGCAAAAGATATCGACGCCGCTGCCGAAGCACTAAAAGTGGCTGAACAGTTCCGTATTCATACCTTCATTTCTACATCGACGGTTCACGTACAAGACAAATTACGCCGCAGCTACGACGATGTTGTCGAGATGGCAGTGAAAGCAGTAAAACATGCGCGTAACTACACTGACGATGTTGAGTTCTCTTGTGAAGATGCCGGTCGTACCCCTATCGACAACCTATGTCGTATGGTTGAAGCCGCGATTAACGCTGGCGCAAAAACCATCAACATTCCAGACACCGTAGGCTACACAGTACCGAATGAATTTGGTGGCATTATCCAAACGCTATTTGATCGCGTACCAAACATCGATCAAGCGATCATCTCTGTTCACTGTCACGATGACTTAGGCATGTCGGTTGCTAACTCAATTGCTGCCGTTCAAGCAGGTGCTCGACAAATTGAAGGCACAATCAATGGTATTGGTGAGCGTGCGGGTAACTGTTCTTTAGAAGAAATTGCAATGATCATCAAAACTCGTCAAGAGCTATTAGGTGTTCATACTGGTTTGGACCACAAAGAGATTCACCGTACCAGTAAGTTAGTTAGCCAGCTTTGCCACATGCCAATTCAAGACAACAAAGCAATCGTTGGTGCTAACGCATTCAGCCACTCTTCAGGTATTCACCAAGACGGCATGCTTAAGAACAAGAACACTTACGAGATCATGACGCCTGAGTCTATTGGCTTAAAAAACAAAGCATTGAACCTAACAAGCCGCAGTGGTCGTGCAGCCGTTAAGAGCCACATGGACGCAATGGGCTACAAAGACAATGAGTACAACCTGGATTCATTGTACGAAGACTTTTTGAAACTGGCTGACCGTAAAGGCCAAGTATTCGATTACGACCTAGAAGCACTGATGCACTTCGCAAATCTACGTGACGAAGATGACTTCTATAAACTTAACTACCTAAGCGTACAATCTGGTAGTGTTATGTCTACCACCAGCATCAAGCTGCAATGTGGTGATGAAGAGAAATGCGAAGCGGCTGTCGGTAACGGCCCGGTTGATGCTTTATACCAATGTATCTACCGCTTAACGGGTTACGAAATTGCATTGGATAAATTCGACCTTACCGCGAAAGGTGAAGGCGAAGATGGCTTAGGCCAAGCTGATATTATTGCTAACTATAAAGGCCGCAAGTACCACGGTACGGGCGTTTCAACGGATATCGTTGAAGCCTCTGGTCAGGCGCTACTGCACGTTATTAATAGCATTCAACGCGCAGACACCATTGCTGAAATGAAACAGCAAAGAATCGCAACAGTTTAAACACCCAATAACAGAGCCCTAGAGCCGATGTTGTTGGCTTTAGGGACAAAATTTAAAACGAGCGAAAGAGCTCAGTAACAAGAATTAAAGGATTAACATGACTGATAAATCATACAAGATTGCCGTACTACCTGGTGATGGCATTGGCCCAGAAGTAATGCAGCAAGCACACAAAGTGCTAGACGCGATTGAAAAGAAGCACGCGATTAGCTTTTCTCGTGAAGAGTATGATGTTGGTGGTATCGCAATTGATAACCACGGCTGTCCACTTCCAGAAGCGACAGTAACGGGTTGTGAAGAATCTGACGCAGTACTATTTGGCTCGGTTGGCGGCCCTAAATGGGAACACCTTCCACCAAACGATCAACCAGAGCGTGGTGCCCTACTTCCTCTACGTAAACACTTCCAATTGTTCTGTAACCTACGTCCTGCACAAATCCACAAAGGTTTAGAGTCTTTCTCGCCTTTGCGTGCTGACATCTCAGGTAACGGCTTCGACATCGTTGTAGTCCGTGAACTAACTGGCGGCATCTACTTCGGCCAACCTAAAGGTCGTGAAGGCGAAGGCGCAACGGAAAAAGCTTTTGATACCGAGGTTTACCACCGTTACGAGATTGAACGTATTGCAAAGATCGCGTTTGAATCTGCACGTCTACGTAACAAAAACGTTTACTCAATCGACAAAGCAAACGTTCTGCAGAGCTCTATCTTATGGCGTGAAGTGGTTGAAGAAATCGCAAAAGATTACCCAGATGTCACGCTAAACCACATGTACATCGACAACGCGACCATGCAGCTAATCAAAGACCCATCTCAGTTTGACGTAATGCTATGTTCAAACATCTTTGGTGACATCATCTCTGATGAGTGCGCAATGATCACCGGCTCTATGGGTATGCTTCCTTCTGCAAGCTTAAACGAAAGCAACTTCGGTCTATACGAACCTGCAGGTGGCAGCGCACCAGATATCGCAGGTAAGAACATCGCGAACCCAGTAGCGCAAATTCTTTCTGCAGCGCTAATGCTTCGTTACAGCCTAGGCGAAGAAGCGGCAGCACAAGACATCGAATCAGCGGTATCTAAAGCGCTTTCTGCAGGCGAGCTAACGGCAGACCTTGCAGGTAAGAACCAAGCACTGACTACCTCTGAAATGGGTGACAAGATCGCTGAGTACATCTTAGCTTCATAAGCTAAATGCTCCGATTAGAAGCAAGTACATAAGAATAATATCAAGCCAAGTCAGCGTAAACCGCATGACTTGGCTCGAAACAAACACTGGGACTGATGCTCCCAAGGAAGAAAAGCTATGTCGACAAACCAGCAAGCAAAAACCTTATACGAAAAAGTTTATGACGCTCACGTTGCGGTTGCAGCAAAAGGCGAAACGCCAATTCTTTATATCGATCGTCACTTAGTCCACGAAGTAACGTCGCCACAAGCCTTTGATGGTCTGCGTGAAAAAGGCCGTAAAGTTCGCCAAGTAGGCAAAACTTTTGCGACCATGGATCACAACGTATCGACACAAACTAAAGACATCAACGCTTCTGGTGAGATGGCTCGTATCCAAATGGAAACGCTATCGAAGAACTGTGAAGAGTTTGGTGTCACGCTTTACGATCTAAACCACAAATACCAAGGTATTGTGCACGTAATGGGTCCTGAGCTAGGTATTACGCTACCGGGCATGACCATCGTATGTGGTGACTCACACACGGCTACACACGGTGCATTTGGTTCTCTTGCATTCGGTATCGGTACTTCAGAAGTTGAGCACGTTCTAGCTACGCAAACACTAAAACAAGCTCGTGCTAAAACGATGAAGATCGAAGTAAAAGGCAAGGTTGCTCCAGGCATCACGGCAAAAGACATCGTGTTAGCGATCATCGGTAAAACTACAGCTGCAGGCGGTACTGGCTACGTTGTGGAATTCTGTGGTGAGGCAATTACAGACCTTACGATGGAAGGTCGTATGACGGTATGTAACATGGCTATCGAGCTTGGCGCTAAAGCAGGTCTAATTGCCCCTGATGCAACGACATACGAGTACATCAAAGGTCGTAAGTTCTCTCCACAAGGCCAAGACTTGGAAGCGGCAATCGAATACTGGGACACATTGAAAACCGATGCTGACGCTGAATTCGATGCAGTTGTTACATTAGAAGCAGCAGATATTAAACCACAAGTTACTTGGGGTACTAACCCAGGTCAGGTTATCTCGGTAGACACGCCAATCCCTGCACCAGAAAGCTTCGCTGACCCTGTTGAAAAAGCATCTGCAGAAAAAGCTCTGGCTTACATGGGCCTTGAAGCCGGTAAATCTCTATCTGATTACAACGTAGATAAAGTGTTCGTGGGTTCTTGTACTAACTCGCGTATCGAAGACATGCGTGCAGCAGCAGCGGTAGCGAAAGGCCGTCAAGTAGCGAAACATGTTCAAGCGCTTATCGTTCCGGGTTCAGAGCAAGTTAAAGCACAAGCTGAAGCTGAAGGCCTAGATAAGATCTTCATCGAAGCCGGCTTTGAATGGCGCTTACCAGGCTGTTCTATGTGTCTTGCAATGAACAACGACCGTCTAGGTCCACAAGAGCGCTGTGCTTCTACATCAAACCGTAACTTTGAAGGTCGCCAAGGCCGTGATGGTCGTACGCACCTAGTTAGCCCAGCAATGGCAGCCGCAGCGGCAATCGCTGGTCACTTTGTCGATATTCGTGAACTTTAATTAGAGGATTTAACATGTCAGGTTTTCAACAACACACCGGATTAGTCGTTCCTCTAGATACGGCCAACATCGATACTGATGCGATCATTCCAAAGCAGTTTCTACAGAAAGTAAACCGCATCGGTTTTGGTAAACACTTGTTCCACGATTGGCGCTTCCTAGATGACGCAGGCCAACAACCAAACCCTGAGTTTGTAATGAACGAAGCTCGCTACCAAGGCGCTTCAATTCTTCTAGCTCGTGAAAACTTCGGTTGTGGCTCATCTCGTGAACACGCACCTTGGGCGCTTGCCGATTACGGTATCCAAGTAATGATCGCACCAAGCTTTGCCGACATTTTCTACGGTAACTCGATCAACAACCAAATGGTGCCAGTTCGATTGACTGAGCAAGAAGTGGACGAGCTATTCCAATTCGTTGAAGCGAATGAAGGAGCAGAAATCACGGTTGATCTAGAAGCGATGAAAGTTAGCGCGAACGGCAAAGAGTACTCGTTTGAAATTGATGAGTTCCGTCGTCACTGCTTACTGAATGGTTTAGATAATATCGGCCTTACACTTCAACACGCCGATAAGATCTCAGAGTTTGAAGCTAAGATTCCTAGCTTCCTAAAATAATGAGACGTTTCTGAATAAATCTAAAGGTTGGCCAAGTGCCAACCTTTTTTATTTGTCTAAGCTTTTAACTTAACTTCATATGTTTATTAAAATGAAGAGCAATGAAAGAAAACGGTAAGCCTTAAGGTCTTAGTAGTCAGTCATCAGGAGAATGCCATGAAACAACTACTTTTTATTGTCAGCCTACTTTTCTCAACCTTAGCTTGGTCTGCGCCTAAATCCGATCTTTGGCCATACTGGAACCAAAGCGACGAAGCCAATCTAGAACAGGTATCTCACCAAGATTGGCAGCAATTTCTCGATAACTACTTAGTTAAACAAGGGCAAAACACCCTAGTTCGCTATAAAGCAGTGAACACTGCCGATAAGACAAAACTCAATCAATACATCAAGCAACTCGAACAGGTGAATCCGCTCGACTATTCAAAAGCGGAGCAGTATGCCTATTGGGTTAACCTATACAACGCCGTGACTGTCGATTTGATTCTTGATGCCTATCCGATCAAATCCATCACTAAACTTGGCGGACTATTTAGTTTTGGGCCGTGGGGAGATGATGTGGTAGTCGTTAACGGAAAATCACTGACACTCAACGACATTGAACACCGAATCCTAAGACCGATTTGGCAAGATCCTCGCACGCATTATGCAGTGAACTGTGCTAGCCTAGGTTGCCCTAACTTACAACCTGACGCTTTTACCTCTGACAATACTGAAGCCTTGCTAGAGCAAGCTGCAACTGAGTTTGTAAGCAGTGACAAAGGCGTGATGGTTACAAACAATAAGCTTCAACTATCATCGATTTACGAATGGTTTGCTGTGGATTTTGGTACAGAGAAACAACTTATTCAGCACTTAGACCAATATCGAACTGAAGCAGTAACCAATACTCAAAACATCAGTTATGAATACGATTGGTCGCTCAACCAAGCAAACTAGCTCTAAGGCTAAAGTTGATCACTAAAGTTCATCACTAAAGCAAAAAAATAGGCGAGAGGTTTTATTTACCGCTAGGGCGTGTTGACCTTTCGCGGTTAAATTTTGTTCGAGATAAAAGCGTTTTAATCGCGGCGAGGGGAAGTAGCCTAGTCATTCTAAGCCAATCTCCCTCAACAAAGAGTAAAACGCTTTTAGCCGAACCCTTTGGGCAGCGTTTGCTGGAAAAATCAGCTCGAAAGGTCAACACGCCCTTGCCTCTTTTTATCTATTGGACTATATATCTACAATTAAAAACTTGAGCCCGGTTGCTGCAAGAACTCAACCTCTTCAGGAGTTGAAGCTCGCCCTAACACCTCATTACGGTGAGGGTAGCGACCAAACTGCTCAATGATAACCTTGTGCTTAAACTCAAAATCCAGATTATGTTCTAATCCCGTTTGAGAAAAGAGTTCCACGGCTTGTTCATGGACTAACAAAGACTCACTGTGCATATAAGGCATATACAGGAAGCTTTTCTGTTGCTCGTTAAGCTGGTGATCAAATCCACCCGCGACCGCCTCTTGGGCTAGAGCCAACGCCATCGGATCAGCAAAAAATGCTGTTGAACTGTTTCTGCCTATATTTCGAGAAAACTGATCAAGCACGATAATCTCTGCCAATCGCCCTTGTGCATTTTGTCGCCATTCAAATAGCTCACCTTGAACGGCTGTTTGATGCAGTTCAGAAAATCGAGACTCTATCAAAGTGTCAATCTCGGCGCCGCCAGTAAACCAATCTTTAGGCGTCAACTCATCGAACCAAAACTCTAGAACATCCTGATACGTTACCGTCATATAATTCCCTTTAATAAAAAACCGAGTAACTTTGTTATTACTCGGTTTAGTGTTCGATTACTTAAAACCTTTGACTTTCTTTATCAGGTCGTAAGCATTTTGAATTTCTTGCGATTTCTCTTTCGCAACATTCATCATCTCAGGCGGTAAGCCCTTCGCCATCAGTTTATCTGGGTGATGCTCATTCATCAGCTTGCGGTAGGCTTTCTTCACCTCTTTACCGTCAGCACTTTCACTCACACCAAGAACCTTATATGCATCGCCTAGCTGGTTCTGTTGTGAAGCCTGTTGCCAACCTGATGATTGCCCATGGCCTTGATGGCCACCAAAGCTTCCACCTTGCTGTTGGAAACGGAACGCAGCTTCTTGCATCTGTAAGCGGCGTTCTAGTTGCTCTGCAGAAAACCCTAGGCCTTGCGCGATCTTATGCAAGACCTGACGCTCACTTGGATGCAAGCTCCCATCAGCAAATGCAGCAGATACTTGTAGCTCTAAAAAGAACTGCAGCAAATCAAAACGACCACCCGATGAGATTTTCACTCGCTCAAGTACGTCGCTCAGCGGGAAGTCACTCTCTTTACCGTCACGAAAAGCATCTTGCGCCGCTTTACGTTGCTCTCCATGTAGGTTCATGCGCTCCATCATAGTAGAAGCAAGCTGAATCTCTTCTGGCGTTACCTGCCCCTTCGCTTTAGCAACATGTCCCATAACCGCAAAAGCGGATTTGAAAAACTCATTTTGTCTTTCAGCTTGGCTTGGACCTCGGCCAAAACCAGAGCTATTGAAGCCCGATTGGCTTAAACGTCGAGCCTTATCAAATTGATGCCCTAAAAACAGGCCAAAAAATAAACCGGGGATGTGCCCAAATAAAAAGCCAAAAAAAGCGCCCAAAATTTTGCCAAATATTTGCATTATGTGTTCTCTATCTATGAATTTTATCTGAGTAACGCTGTCTGATGATGCTGAATGCTAATATTTCCTTTATCATAAGGAAAATGCTTTATTAATTGGATTGATACTAGATCAACCCTTCATCTAGTGACACAGGATAGTTCAACTTCATGCAATCTTTTTCCCGCACCTTGTTAGCCGCGTCTATAAGTACAGCGTTATACGTGTCGACAACTCAAGCTGAAACAATCACCAATAGTAGTGTGCAGGAAATGCCCTCTATAGATCAATGCTTGATCGAGCCCGCTGCAGAAAACGAGACACAGCTACCCGCTCACGTTGAGTCAGATCGCTTAGAAGCTATCAATGGTGACAAGGCCATATATTCAGGTGACGTAGTAGTTACGCAAGGGAACAAGACCATCCTTGCCGATAACGTAACCCTGCACCAACAAGAAAATATCGTTGTAGCTGAAGGCAACGTAAACTTTAGTGATGGTCAAATCAAATCTATCTCAGACAGAGCGACCAATAATCTGACTACAGATCAAATCGAACTAGAGAACACCCAATACCAGTTCCTTTGTGAACCAGGCCGAGGGGATGCCCAATATATATCCCGCACTGGTAAAGCGGTTTATACCATGGAAGATGGATCTATCACTTCTTGCCCACTAGGTGATAAGTCATGGAGGCTAAAAGCTTCTAGTATCGAGCTAGACCAAGATGAAGAACAAGCCACATTCTACAACCCACGTTTTGAGATTCTAGATGTTCCTGTTTTCTACATGCCATATCTCACTGTTCCAGTAGGAGATAAGCGTAAAACTGGCTTTTTGTACCCTACGATTTCGTACGGTTCAAGTGATGGTTTCGAAACCGAAATACCTTTCTATTGGAATATAGCACCAAACTACGATCTACTTTTCACAACTAAATATATGGCCGAGCGTGGAACACAACTAAACAATGAGTTCCGTCATTTAAGTGCTTTTGGTGAAAGCAATTTAAAATTTGAGTTCCTAGAAAGCGATGATAAATATCCAGAACAAGGCAGTCGCTGGGGAGGACAGTTCAACTTTGAAGGTATCTATAAAGAAGCATGGAAGTTTGATATCGATTACTCGAAGGTAAGTGATGTTAACTATTTTTCAGACGTGGATTCGAACATAGGTAATCGTGAAGATGGTCAACTAATGCAGTCTGGCCAAATAAGTTATCGAGCATTGAATTGGGATGCTTCTCTCGCCGTTCGTGACTTCCAAGTACTCACCGATGGAAATACCCAAGCTTATCGCTTAATGCCACAGCTAACGTTTAACTATTACGCTCCTATTATATGGGACTCTGTAGAGGTTGATATGATTAGTCATGTCTCTCAATTTGATACAGATGCAAAAGGAAAACCGACAGCAACACGATTGCACATAGAACCAGGATTAAAAGTACCATTAAGCACAACCTGGGGAACATGGACAACCGAGGCTCGCCTACTTGGAACATACTATAACCAAGACCTCAGTGGTGTGGATACATCTACATCAGAGTATGCAGATTTAGAAACAAGCGTTAGCCGAGTAATTCCAGAATTTAGAAGTCATGCAGGCCTTGTGCTTGAACGCGACACTACTTTAATGAATGGGTATACACAAACTCTTGAGCCACAAGTACAGTATCTTTATGTTCCTGAAAAAGATCAGACTAATATTGGTCGATACGATACAACTCTTTTACAGACAGATTATTACGGCTTATTTAGAAGCAGGAAATACAGCGGCGTAGATTTTATAGCAGCTGCCAATCAACTTAGCTATGGGGCATCGTCTCGTTTCTTTGATGACGAATACAAAGAGCGACTGAATATCTCTTTTGGTCAAATTTTTTATATCGATAAAGAAACGAAGCAGTCATCTGGCAGCAACGATTCATCAGAAAATTCTAATTATTCATCTTGGGCCGTTGAAGTAGATTTTAATTATGATGACTATCTTTTTTACCATGGCGGCGTTCAGTACGATATCGACTCTGCAGAAATGCAATTAGCCAATAGTACTATTGAATATAGAATAGACAGTAACGGTTTTATTCAAGCAAACTACCGATACGTCACCAAAGAGTACATTGAAGACAATGTCGGTGAGACCATTACCAATATAGATGAAATAACACGTGAAGGTATCTCACAAGCAGGTTTAGTCACAGGCTACCAGTTCACTCCAAAATGGTACGCGAGCGCTCAGTACTATCATGATGTAAATGAAAACATAGCTATCGAATGGTTAGCAAACCTACGCTATAAAGATGACTGTTGGTATGTAGGAGTTACCTATAGCAACGAACTCCGAAGCTGGACTGGTAATGGCTACTCAGACATAAATGCTGATCCTGTTTACGAAAACAACTTTAGTGTCAATTTTGGTATTGTAGGCTTCGGTACATCTGCTGGATCTGGGTCAAACGTTTCAGGCTTCGATAGTTCTGGAAACTCTTTAGAGTACGGCCGCCCATTCTTCTTAAACAACTAATTTTCTTTACTGATAAGACATCAGTAAATTTAAAGGATTACACATGACATTGTGGAAACGCACATTAATTGCTATCGCAGCGACTTGTACTTTATCAACAAGCTTTGCAGCGCCGGTAGAGCTCGATAGCGTAAAAGTTATCGTTAACGAAGGCGTTATCTTGCAAAGCGACATCGATGCCTCGATGAAGACGCTGCGTGCAAACGCTAAAAAAAGCGGTCAAACATTGCCATCGCAAGACGTGCTCAATGAACAAGTGCTCGAAAAACTGATCATCGATACAATTCAAACTCAAGAAGCGGAACGTATTGGCGTTCGTATTGATGATACTAGACTTGATCAAGCAATCGAAGGCATCGCGAAAGACAACAATCAAACGGTTGAACAACTTACCGCATCGGTTGCGGAAGAAGGCCTTAGCTATAATGCGTTTCGTGAGCAAGTAAGAAAAGAGATTGCGGCAAGTGAAGCACGTAATGCCTTAGTTCGTCGTCGTATCAATATTCTTCCTGCGGAAGTCGATAACCTAGCAGATATCTTAGCTCAAGAGACTAACGCGACCGTTCAATACAAAATTGGCCACATTCAACTGCGCTTTAATGATGACCAAACCAAAGAAGAGTTAGAAGCTCAAGCTACTGAACTGGTTGAAGAACTAAACTCAGGCAAAGATTTCAGCACCATGGCTTATACTTACTCTAAGGGCCCTAAAGCACTGCAAGGTGGTGATTGGGGTTGGATGCGTAAAGAAGAAATGCCAACCATCTTTGCTGATCAAATCAAAATGCAAAATAAAGGCAGCATCATCGGTCCTTTCAGAAGTGGCGTTGGTTTCCATATTCTAAAAATTGAAGATGTGAAAGGCTTAGAAACCGTAGCAGTAACGGAAGTGAATGCTCGTCATATCCTGATTAAGCCAACCGTAATCTTGAGTGACGATGGCGCGAAGGAACAACTTGAAGAGATCACGCGCCGCGTAAACGCAGGGGAAGCGAGCTTTGGTGACCTTGCACAACAATACAGTCAAGATCCAGGTTCTGCAGTACAAGATGGTGAGCTAGGCTACCAAACACCAGATTTGTATGTACCAGAGTTCAAACACCAAGTAGAAACGCTACCTGAAGGTAAGATCAGTGCGCCATTCAAAACCGTACACGGTTGGCACATTGTTGAAGTACTAGACCGTCGCGAAGTAGACCGTACCGATTCAGCTTTGAAAAACAAGGCTTACCAAATTCTATTTAACCGTAAATTCAACGAAGAAGCTGGCGCTTGGCTGCAAGAAGTAAGAGCAAGTGCGTTTGTTGAAATGGTTGAGGACGACCAAGATGACAACAACTAAACGTATTGTCATAACCGCAGGTGAACCAGCAGGGATAGGTCCAGATTTGACTCTGGCTCTATCTCAAGAAAGCTGGCCTCATCAACTCGTGGTTTGTGCTGATAAAACACTGCTATCCGAGAGAGCCAAAATTCTTGGTATCGACGTTGATCTGATAGATTATGACGCAAACGCAGCTAAGCAACCGCAACGCGCCGGCACACTGGTAGTGAAACACGTTCCACTTGCTGAAACGGCAGTCGCAGGTCAACTCAACGAAGCTAATGGTCATTACGTATTAAATACTTTAGAAACCGCAGCAATTGGCTGTATGAATGATGAATTTGATGCTATTGTCACCGGCCCTGTTCACAAGGGTGTAATTAACCGAGCTGGCGTTGCTTTTAGCGGCCATACCGAGTTCTTTGCAGAGAAGTCCAATACACCACTGGTGGTGATGATGTTGGCAACTGAAGGGCTGCGTGTTGCGCTAGTAACAACGCACATCCCACTAGCTTATGTATCTCAAGCAGTGACCGAAGACAGATTAGAGCAGATTATTGCTATTCTGAATAAGGATTTGGTTGAGAAATTTGCTATTGAAAAACCAACTATCTACGTATGTGGCTTGAATCCACATGCTGGTGAAGATGGTTGTTTAGGGCGTGAAGAGATTGAAACCATCACCCCAACGCTAGAAAAAATTCGCCAAAAAGATGGCATCAATTTAGTTGGCCCATTGCCAGCGGATACCATCTTTAATGAAAAATATTTGCAAGATGCAGATGCTGTTTTAGGTATGTATCACGACCAAGTACTCCCGGTATTGAAATACAAAGGGTTTGGTCGCTCAGTGAACATCACGCTTGGCTTACCGTTTATTCGCACATCAGTCGACCACGGTACCGCCTTAGACTTGGCAGGGAAAGGCCAAGCCGATACAGGGAGCTTTAGAACAGCGCTCACGCACGCCATTGAATTAGTAGAGAAAAAGCAATGAGAAATGATGTCCACTTAGGGCACAAAGCGCGTAAACGTTTTGGTCAAAACTTCCTTAACGATCCATACATTATTGATGGCATCGTATCGAGCATTAACCCACTACCAGGTCAAAACTTGGTAGAGATCGGTCCTGGTCTAGGCGCAATTACTGAGCCTGTGGGTAAGCTTGTCGATAAATTTACCGTTATCGAATTGGATAGAGACCTTGCAGAACGTCTTCGTAACCATCCAGATCTTGCTGACAAGCTAACGATCCGTGAAGGCGATGCGATGAAGTTCGACTTCCAAGAACTGGTTAAGCCAAACAATAAGCTACGCATCTTTGGCAACTTGCCATACAACATCTCTACACCATTGATGTTCCACCTTTTTGAATTCCATAAAGACGTGCAAGACATGCACTTTATGCTTCAAAAAGAAGTGGTTAACCGTCTAGCTGCAGGCCCTGGCAGCAAAGCTTACGGCCGCCTTACTGTAATGGCTCAGTACTACTGTAAAGTAACGCCGGTGTTAGAAGTGCCACCAACGGCCTTCGTTCCGCCACCGAAAGTAGACTCAGCAGTCGTTCGCCTACAGCCATACGAAGTGCTGCCTTACCCGGCAAAAGACCTGAAATGGCTTGATCGCGTATGTCGTGAAGGCTTTAACCAGCGTCGTAAAACAGTTCGTAACTGCTACAAGAGCTTAATCGATAAAGAAGTGCTTGAAGAGCTAGGTATCAACCCAAGCATGCGTCCTGAGAACTTAACGCTCGAGCAGTTTGTCGACATGGCAAACTGGTTGTACGACAGTCACAACGCTGACAAATAAATAAAAAAGGCTCCTACACTTCGGTTAGGAGCCTTTTTTATGTAATACTTTAATTACATTAAGTATATCAACAACAAAAGGTGCGAATATGGATATATCTACGCCTTGTATCAAATGCCAGGTTCACTCTAAGTACATAGAAGAACAATCTGAGCCAACGAAGAATCGTTATGTCTTCGCCTACATTATTACCATCAAAAATCTAAGTAAAACAACGGTGCAGCTTATGTCTCGCCGCTGGTTAATTACCGACTCTAACGGCAAGCAACTCACCATTGAGGGTGATGGTGTGGTTGGGCAACAACCCGTGATTGAAGCTAACGACGAATACACTTACACGAGTGGTACTGTCATCGAAACCCCTGTTGGCGTTATGCAAGGTCACTATGTGATGACCGATAACAAGGGCATTGATTTTATTACCGAAGTTGACCCATTCAGACTCGCAATCCCTAATATTCTTAATTAGCCGTACATCCGTATCTACAGGAAATTATTGTGTCGAATTATATTGTCGGGGACATCCAAGGGTGCTTCGACGAACTTCAATTACTGCTTGAAACTATCAGCTTTGATAAACACCAAGATACTTTATGGGTCGCCGGAGACTTAGTTGCTCGAGGCCCTAAGTCATTGGAGACACTACGCTTTATTTGTAGCCTTGGTGACGCAGCTAAGGTTGTACTAGGCAACCACGACTTACACCTTCTGGCGGTCTCCTTAGGGCTATTTCCAGCGAAACCAAAAGATAAGACTCAAGCGATTCTTGATGCTGAAGATCGTGAACTGCTACTCGAATGGTTAAGACAACAGCCTTTGCTTCAAGAACACCCAGAGTTCGTGATGTGCCATGCGGGTATCTCACCGCAGTGGGGCCTAGAAAGAGCACGTGTTGAAAATCGAGAGATCGTATCCTTGTTAAAGTCCGATAAATGGCAATGGTTAATCGAAAACATGTACAGCAACGCACCTGATTTATGGCATCAGGATTTACATGATATTGAGCGCTATCGCTATGCGATAAATAGCCTGACAAGAATGCGTTTCTGTTTTGAAAATGGCCGACTCGACATGGCATGTAAGCTACCACCGAATGAAATAACCGATGAACCATTAGTGCCGTGGTTTGACCTTCCTCAACGCATAAAGCTCGATAAAACCGTTGTTTTTGGGCATTGGGCTGCGCTTGAAGGCTATAACGGAAAAGACGTGATTGGACTCGATACTGGGTGCGTCTGGGGAGGAGAGTTGACGATACTTCGCTGGGAAGATAAACAGTTCTTTACCCAAAAAGCGCTATAGAGATACGAGAAGCTTGCGCTACCTTGGTACAGTAACGCAAGTATTTTTCAGAGACTAGCTATTGATAACCACAGTTAACGCTCGAGAATCACAAACTCCATGTTGTGTTTGTTTTTCTCGTCAGCTTGATAACTCTCGTTAAAGCTCTGCTTCCAACCTTCACCCCAGTCAGGAAATTGTGTATCTCCATCGACGGCGAAATCGATGTAAGTCAGATACAACTTATCCGCTTTAGGTAAGCAGCTCTCATAAATCGAGCCGCCACCAATGATCATCACCTCTTCAACATCACTGAGCAGCTCTAGTGCCTGTTCAATAGAGGTTACCGTCGTTACACCTTCAATCTTTAAACTCTCATCACGGCTGATAACAATATTCGGCCGACCCGGTAAAGGGCGACCAATTGAGTCATAGGTCTTACGTCCCATCACGACTGGTTTACCCATAGTCGAGCGTTTAAACCATGCGAAATCCGCAGGCAAATGCCAAGGCATCTGATTGTCTTTACCAATTACACGGTTGTTCGCCATTGCCGCTATCATGCTGATGATCATAAATCGAATGTCCTGTCCCTAAAAGAAAATTAACGTTAGACAATAGGTCTACGGCGATAGAATAACAGCCCTGGCACAGCTAAGCCAACCGCCAGCCCTGCGATAATGAACATCGATTTTAAAAAGTTCTCCATCAACATTGCCAACAGCTCAGGCGTGTAGCCTGCCCTGTTAATCTCGACCATCGCAATCATCGCCTTGAAGGCAAACACACCTGGAACCATAGGAATTAGAGCTGCAACCGTAAACACCTTCGGATGTGCTAACAGTTTATGTGACCAATGAACCCCTATCATGCCAACGACAGTCGCGGCAAAGAACGTCGCCCATTCGATTGGAATACCAAAGTGCATCATCAGATAACGGCTACCATGACCGATAGAACCACCGAGTGCACAATAAATTAAAGCACGTTGCGGAACGTTAAACACCAATGCAAACCCAACCGCTGGAATAGCGGCGAAAAACATATCGTTGAGCAAACCTAAAAACAGTTCGAAAATACTCATTAACTCACCCACCCCCAAACATCCGACAGACTCATCGCCGCAACAATGCCCAAGCTTGTCGCCAAAGTTAATAAGCTGGCCATGGTAAAGCGCGCTAACCCCATATTAATATGGCCTTTAAGCATATCAGCGACGGAGTTAATCAGAGGGAAACCGGGTACTAGCATCAATACAGATGAAGCCATCACGATCGTGGGTTGACCGCCAATATTGTAAAGTACGGCTTGAGCAGAAATGGTAGTGGTAACGAATGCTGTGATAGCAAAATTTAATAGCGGATTGAAATGGCGATGACCAATCTCTTGTCTGACGATCATACCGCAAGCTGAAGCAATAAAAGTCATCATGAAAACTTGCCAGTCTCCACCCGCAAGGTGGCTAAAAGAGGCGCACGACAACCCTATCATCACAACCACTAACCATCGGTTGTAGCGCTCGGGGCTGATATTTTGAATCTTTTTATACGCCAAATCATAATCGAGAATTCCCTTCTCCATCATGATGCAAATGCGTTGAATGTCGGTGATAACCTGCATGTTAATGCCACGATCAGCACAACTTCGAGTTGTGGTAATACAGTGATCATCCATTACGGTAGTTACCACCAACGCATTGGCTGACAGTGCGACTTCAACCTCATTAACCCCACAAGCAATACCGATGCGGCGCATGATATCGCCAACCAGAGTGCTCTCTGCCCCGTGCGCCAATAACATTTGTCCTGATTGAGCGACGAGTCTTGAGATCGCTCTTTGCTTTGATGCCATGATTTCCTTCCCATAGGCGTTATACCAATCACAGTAAGTAAGTGATCAGAAATAGCGCAGGAAAAAAGCTTGAAAACAAGGCAGAGATTTTCGATAAGTAGTTATTCTACAATCAAAACCTCTAACGCAGTTATCGAGCGTTTTAACAAGCTAGGGTGACCAGTTATTTACTACGATTAGTATTAATTATCTAGAAATAAATTCTGCATTAAAATTCGACAGTACATAATGATTTAGATACAAAAAAACCGCAATTTTCATTGCGGTTTAATAAAACTATCAGTGTACTTGGAAGAAGCGACCGATGAGTTATGAGAAACTAAGAGGATTAGTCACGAACATAGATAACATGGCCGTCATCTTCTTCGTCATCCCAATCGTCCCAATCGTCGTCATCTTCAGTAACGACATTCTTACCGCTCATCGCATCTTTATGGTAGTCATCCCACATAAAGTCTACTTTTTCTTCTTCTTCAACTTCTACAACTTCGCGAGGTAGGTTTTCCATAAACTCACCTAGTTTGAAGCAAAGATCTTTGGTACCGATTTTATTCACAGCAGAGATCTTGAAGTACTCGCCTTCCCAGCCCAAAGCATCGATGATTTCTTGAATCTTTTCGTCTGCTTCGTCTTCTGGCATTAGGTCAACTTTGTTGAACACTAACCAACGAGGTTTCTGTGAAACTTTTTCACTGTATTGCTCAAGCTCATCAATGATCGTTAGTGCATTCTGAATAGGATCAGATTGATCGATCGGCATAATGTCGATCATATGCAGAAGAACACGACAACGCTCAAGGTGCTTAAGGAATCGGATACCAAGGCCAGCGCCATCAGCTGCGCCTTCGATTAGTCCTGGGATATCGGCAACAACGAAGCTCTTTTCAGGGACAACACTTACCACACCCAAGCTTGGGATCAAAGTAGTGAACGGGTAATCAGCCACTTTTGGTTTCGCAGCAGATACTGAACGAATAAAAGTAGATTTACCTGCGTTTGGTAGGCCAAGCATACCAACGTCAGCTAATAGAAGAAGCTCTAAACGCAGTTCACGAACTTCGCCTTTAGTACCCATTGTCTTTTGACGAGGAGCACGGTTAACAGACGATTTAAAACGCGTGTTACCAAGACCGTGCCAACCACCTTTACCAACCATCACTTTCTTGCCGTGTTCAGCAACTTCAGCAACGATTTCGTTGGTGTGGATATCAACTGCACGAGTACCTACAGGCACTTTCAGTGTAATGTCTTTACCACGTTTACCAGTACAGTTACCACCGCGACCGTTCTCACCACGCTCTGCGTTGTAAAAACGTTGGAAACGATAATCGATCAGCGTGTTTAAGTTCTCATCCGCTTGGATGTAAACATCACCACCGTCACCGCCGTCACCGCCGTCAGGACCACCTTTAGCGACGAATTTTTCGCGCCAAAAGCTAACTGTACCATTACCGCCATCACCGGCTTCTATTTTTACTACCGCTTCATCAACGAATTTCATTTTTTAACTCCGCACTTACGTTGCGTTACCACTCATCAAGGAGTGATATAAATTCTAGCAGATCCGTGTTTAGATCGATCACCTAAGATCTAGGCCGACCTGCAACCAAGGAACAAATAAGGAGAGGTTCTTTGCTTCTTATTTCTTAAAAACAAACGGCTTCTTAAAAACTAATCTGTTTATCAAAAAATAAAACGGCTTCTCAAAACCAAAACAAGAGCGTCTGCTTTTTTATTCTTGCTATAAATAAAAAACCCTGCCGAATCGGCAGGGCTTTTGAATTCAGCTTGAAAGCTAATAAAATAATCTAGTTAAAGATTAAATTACTCAGCTTCGATGCTTACAAACTTACGGTTTTTAGGACCTTTAACAGCAAATTTCACTTTACCTTCAGTAAGAGCGAAAAGAGTGTGGTCTTTACCGATGCCAACGTTTGTGCCAGCGTGGAACTTAGTACCACGTTGACGAACGATGATGTTACCTGCAAGAACAGATTCACCACCAAAACGCTTAACACCAAGACGTTTGCTTTCTGAATCGCGGCCGTTATTAGTAGAACCGCCAGCTTTTTTATGTGCCATTGTTAAACTCTCCTAATACTTAAGCGTTAATGCCAGTGATTTTCACTTCAGTGAACCACTGACGGTGACCAGCTTGCTTACGCGAGTGCTTACGACGACGGAACTTAACGATTTTTACTTTATCGCCACGACCGTGTTGTACTACTTCTGCAGTAACCTTGCCACCTTCAACAAGAGGTGCACCAACAGCGATTTCTTCGCCGTTAGCAACAAGAAGAACTTTATCAAATTCAACAGTTGCACCAGTTTCAACGTCTAATTTCTCTAAACGAAGTGTTTGACCTTCGCTTACTCGGTGTTGTTTGCCACCAGATTGGAAAACAGCGTACATATTTTACTCCGCTTTTTCCGCACAGCCTATGGTTGTTAATTGTACAACTCGGGTGTGCGCTAAACTAATCAATAGGGCGCAGATTCTACGGGAATCATGGCGCTATGACAAGCCATATTTTTAAAAAATTGGCGAAAACCTGTTCGCCAAAGAAAAGTGCGGCAATCATGCCCTTTAGCGATGTATTAATCAACGTTTTTTAGTGTATTATTCAACAATTAAATACAACGTATAAGCCTTACAGGGTCTAACTTCAGCCGGATGAACAATGGATTTTAAAGCTATCCAAACGCTTACTGCCAATGATATGGCAAAAGTGAATGAAACAATTCAAGCCCAACTTAATTCTGACGTAAGTTTAATCAACCAGCTTGGTTTTTATATCGTTAGCGGTGGTGGCAAACGCCTACGCCCTTTGCTTGCTCTTTTATCTGCTCGCGCACTTGGTTATCAAGGTGAAGCTCATATCACCTCTGCAGCCTTTATCGAGTTTATTCACACCGCAACCCTGCTTCACGACGATGTTGTCGATGAATCAGACATGAGACGCGGTAAAGCGACGGCCAATGCCGCTTTTGGTAATGCCGCTAGCGTTTTGGTGGGTGACTTTATCTACACACGCTCATTCCAAATGATGACAACGCTAGGATCCTTAAAGATCCTTGAGCTAATGAGTGAAGCGGTAAACGTGATTGCCGAGGGTGAAGTTCAACAATTAATGAACTGTAATAACCCGGACACCACAGAAGAAAGCTACATGCAGGTCATCTACTCGAAGACCGCTCGTTTGTTTGAAGCTGCAACGCAAATCGGTGCAATTCTTAGCGAATCATCACCAGAAATCGAAACGGCGATGCAAAACTACGGTAAATACCTCGGTACTGCATTCCAATTGATTGATGATGTGATGGATTACACTGCAGATGGTAAAGAGATGGGTAAAAACGTTGGTGACGACCTAGCCGAAGGCAAACCAACACTGCCTCTGCTTTACGCAATGCATAATGGCTCTCCTGAACAAGCAAGCATGATTCGTGAAGCGATTGAGAAAGCGAACGGCATGGAACGTCTTGACGACATTATGGCTGTAATGAAAGAGACAGGCTCTTTAGAGTACACAACAAATAAAGCCTACGAAGAGGCCGATAAAGCCATCGCTGAGCTTTCTGTACTTCCTGACTCAGAATATAAGCAAGCGCTAACCACGCTCGCACACTTAGCTGTTAAACGCAGTAAGTAAGCAGGTTAATAGACAACTCGCTTCTAGCTTCTATATAAATAACAAAAAAGAGCCTCTGGGCTCTTTTTTTGGTTTTCAACAAATATTTGTAGGTGGGCCAAATTCAATATCGACTGGCTTCTAATGATAACGGCAGTTGTGCTTCAATCTCTTCAAGCTCTTCCATTGGCACCGCGTACTGCTCATGCCCGTTGTAAGTCTCTACTAGGGCATACTGCTCTTGCTCATCAATGACCAACACTTTTCCTAAGTGCCCCAAATATTCGACATTCATACCTTTCTGAACAGTAGCCATAACATTTACCTTCACCTTGGTTTGGAGGTACATACGAATAGCTTGAACTTCAGGATCAAAAAAGCCGATCATAATGACCGGCCCTTATTAATTAGCTTAAGACTAAGTTAAATAGCGTTTTGCTTATTTAGCGAATTCAACACCAATCTCGATGTCGCCATTTAGCGTTTCAAGCATGCTATCTAAAGCGTTACGTTCGAAGTCGCTCAGCTCACCGTAGCTAAGGATCGCTTCAGCGCCCTCTTTGCCTAGTTTAACTGGCTGTGCGAAGAATGGAGCGTGCTCGCCTTCACCTTCAACGTATGCACATTCAATCACGTTTTCTTCACCTTGAAGTGCTTTAACTAGTGCAAGACCGAAACGACAAGCCGCTTGACCCATAGACAGTGTCGCACTGCCGCCGCCAGCTTTAGCTTCTACTACTTCAGTACCTGCATTTTGGATGCGAGTCGTTAGCGCTGCAATTTCTTCATCAGTGAACTCTACGCCTTCAACTTGAGAAAGTAGAGGAAGAATCGTTACGCCTGAGTGACCACCGATAACAGGAACACGGATGTCGCCTGGATCTTTGTCTTTTAGTTCAGCAACGAACGTTTCAGAACGAATCACATCAAGAGTCGTAATACCGAATAGACGACGCTTGTCGTAAACGCCCGCTTTCTTCAGTACTTCAGCCGCGATTGGCACTGTTGTGTTTACTGGGTTAGTAATGATACCAACACAAGCAGTAGGACAAGTAACTGCGATTTTCTCTGCAAGAGACTTAACAATGCCAGCGTTCACATTGAAAAGATCCGCACGATCCATACCAGGCTTACGAGCAACACCCGCTGAAATAAGTACAACATCCGCACCTTCTAGTGCTGGTGTTGGATCTTCACCCGCGTAACCTTTGATCGAAACAGGCGTTGGGATATGGCTAAGATCGGCAGCAACACCCGGTGTTACCGGAGCGATGTCGTAAAGTGCAAGATCTGAACCAGCAGGTAGGCGGTTCTTAAGTAGTAGGGCTAGGGCTTGACCGATGCCACCAGCGGCACCAATAACAGCTACTTTCATTGTTATTCTCCTTGAGAGCTTTCTCTTATAGATTCTTTGTAGGGTAATTCTTGAGCTAAATCTAAGTTAAAAAACTATATTAATCACAAAGTGATTACAATCAATTAACGCTAGCTTTGCGACTTCGCGCAAGTCAATAAAACCGTGCTACACAGCAAGTTCGCATTATGGCGATAATCGACTGAAATAACAAAATAAGTCGTCGCAAATAACACATTATTCTATTAAATATTTACAGTGATATGACTAACAAATTACAGGGATGTTTTGGCTAAAATTGAATATGTATGCGAGAATATGCAAACATCTTTGTTAATGAATAAGAATGACATATGCGCAATACAGAAAAGCAAGACAACTTAGTTCGTGCATTTAAAGCCTTACTAAAAGAAGAACGTTTTGGCTCACAAGGCGAAATTGTGGATGCCCTAAAACATGAAGGTTTTGAAAGCATCAACCAGTCTAAAGTCTCGCGTATGTTAACCAAGTTTGGTGCCGTTCGAACTCGTAACGCAAAAATGGAGATGGTTTACTGTCTTCCTGCTGAACTTGGTGTTCCGACCGTTTCTAGCTCTTTACGAGAATTAGTACTAGATATTGACCACAACAATGCATTGGTGGTGATACACACAGGCCCTGGTGCGGCGCAGCTGATTGCTCGTTTATTAGACTCACTAGGTAAGTCGGAAGGTATACTGGGCGTAGTCGCAGGTGATGACACTATCTTCATTACTCCAACGTTATCGGTTACCACTAAGCAACTGTTTGATTCAGTGTGCGAACTGTTTGAATACGCAGGATAATTGATCTCTGTTTCATAATTATCAACCTTACTAATGGATCACGAGTATCTATTTGCTTCGTGATCCAAATCACATCCTAGAATATCCATACCTCCCTTCCAAAATCACACTAAACCATTGATTTTAAAAAAATCAGTAGCAAATCAAACACGAGATCCAGACATCATTTGTTAGATTTTTTAGCTATATCTTTTAACATTCGAGTAATTTTCTGCCAATTTTTGATATTATTCAGCCACTTTTTCATCACATGGATTGAAAAAGGTGCCGTTTCCAAATAGGAAACTCCAGAAGCAACTACACTTGTTTCAGGGTTAATAATGAATAAAGGAAGGGAAATTCATGGCATTTACCAAACTTATTAAAGTTGGTGCTATTGCAGCTGCTGTAATGGGCGCTGGCGCTGTTAACGCTCAAGAGTTCATCACGATTGGTACTGGTTCAGTGACGGGTGTTTACTACCCAACTGGTGGTGCGATTTGTAAACTAGTGAACAAGGGCCGCAAAGACCACAACATTCGTTGTTCTGTAGAGTCTACTGGTGGTTCAATCTACAACGTTAACACCATCCGTGCTGGTGAACTAGATTTCGGTGTTGTTCAATCGGACTGGCAATACCACGGCTACAACGGTACAAGTAAGTTCAAAGATCAGGGCGAATACAAGAAACTTCGCGCTATGTTCTCGCTACATACAGAACCGTTCAACATCATCGCTCGTACAGATGCTGGCATCAACAATGTGTCTGACCTAGCAGGTAAGCGTGTAAACATTGGGAACCCAGGTTCTGGTGATCGTGCAACGATGGGTGTTGTAATGGACGCTATGGGCTGGACTAACGACAGCTTCAAGCTTGCTTCTGAACTTAAAGGTTCTGAGCGTTCACAAGCACTTTGTGATAACAAGATTGATGCATTCATCTACATGGTTGGTCACCCGAACGGATCAATCAAAGAAGCAACAACGTCTTGTGATGCAAAACTGGTTTCAGCAACAGGTCCACAGATCGACAAGATCGTAGCTGAAAACCCATACTACGCTTACAGCACAGTTCCTGCTGGTATGTACCGTGGTACTGACGCTGACGTAAACAGCTTCGGTGTTGCAGCAACAATGGTAACAACTTCAGACGTTTCTGAAGAAGTTGCATACAACGTTGCTAAGGCAGTATTTGAAAACTTTGACACTTTCAAACGCCTACACCCAGCATTTGCTAACCTGAAAAAAGAAGACATGGTTAAAGCGGGTATCTCTATCCCTCTTCACCCAGGCGCAGCAAAATACTACAAAGAAGTGGGTCTTCTAAAGTAACTCTACTTTAAGCCTACTACACCAATAAGGAGGCTAGCCCTCCTTATTGGCTTTTCACGTTTTATAAAAATAACTTAAGTGAAAAGAACAGCCCTTTAAGTTTCTCCAATTTGGAGGACTTACCTTCGTATCAAGCCTAAGACAAAGACGAACAAAAAACGCATTTCCCTATCCATTCACTACACTAGATAGGAAATAAATAACGTTTGGTTGTTCGTAAAAAAAGGCAGACCATCAATAATAAGGATAAAGTACATGACGCAGACAACATCACCGTCTCCAGATGTGCAAGAAATGGTGGCACAATCAGATACTGGTGCGCGTAGCCCTCGTGGTATCCAAGGCCGTATTTTATGGTTTGTGCCTCTATGTTGGTCACTGTTCCAACTTTGGTATGCATCTCCGCTGCCGTTCATTTTTAACTTCGCAATTTTAAACGACACTGAAGCTCGAGCAATTCACCTGACGTTTGCTATTTTCCTAGCCTTTACTGCTTATCCAGCCATGAAGAATTCGCCTAGGGATCGCATCCCCGCAGTCGATTGGATATTAGCGCTTGTAGGTAGCTTTTCAGCTTCTTATATCTATATTTTCTATACTCAGCTCGCTGAACGCTCAGGCGCACCAACAACATTCGATATTGTTGCGGCTGTATTCGGTATGGTTTTACTGCTTGAAGCAACACGACGCGCTTTGGGTCCACCTCTTATGGTTGTGGCAGCAGTATTCCTACTTTATACCTTTGGCGGCCCTCACATGCCGGACGTTATTGCCCACAAAGGTGCGAGCCTGAACAAGGCAATGTCGCATCTGTGGCTAACAACTGAAGGTGTATTCGGTGTGGCACTTGGCGTATCAACGTCATTCGTATTCTTGTTTGTACTGTTTGGTGCAATGCTAGAGCGTGCTGGCGCCGGTGCTTACTTCATCAAGGTCGCATTCTCACTGCTTGGTCACATGAAAGGCGGCCCAGCGAAAGCAGCCGTTGTTGCATCAGGTCTGTCTGGTTTGGTATCAGGTTCATCTATTGCAAACGTGGTAACCACGGGTACTTTTACTATCCCGCTTATGAAGCGTGTTGGTTTCCCTGGCACTAAAGCAGGCGCAGTAGAAGTAGCAGCTTCAACCAATGGTCAATTAACGCCACCTATTATGGGTGCTGCAGCCTTCTTGATGGTTGAGTATGTGGGCATTTCGTATGTAGAAGTTATCAAAGCCGCGCTACTGCCCGCTCTGATCTCTTACATCGCTCTGATTTACATTGTTCACCTAGAAGCATGTAAAGCAGGTATGACTGGCCTACCTCGTCGCCGCACGCCAACTATCGTACAGAGCCTACTGTCTTTCACTGGTACCATTTTAGGTCTGTGTGTTATCAGTGCCGCAGTTTACTACGGTGTCGGTTGGACGAAAGATGTCTTTGGCGATGCTGCAACACCAATCGTAACGGTGGCTCTATTAGTCGCTTATATCGCTCTGGTTCGTGTATCAGCAAAATACGCAGCTGAAGGCGGCATGGAAATCGATGCGGATCTCAAAGAAGTTCCAGATCCAGGTCCAACAATTAAATCTGGTTTGCACTTCCTACTGCCTATCGTAGTGCTAGTTTGGTGTCTAACCGTTGAACGTTTCTCGCCAGGTCTATCTGCATTCTGGGCGACCGTGTTCATGATCTTCATTTTGATCACGCAGCGTCCTTTAATGACTCTGATGAACAAATCTGACGATCTTGCAGAGCAAACTAAAGCTGGCTTCGTTGATCTCGCAGAGAGCTTGGTTTCAGGTGCACGTAACATGATTGGTATCGGTGTCGCGACAGCGGCTGCAGGTACGGTTGTAGGTGTGGTGACTCTAACGGGTATCGGCCTTGTAATGACGGATTTCGTTGAGTTCATCTCAGGCGGTAGCATCATTCTTATGTTGCTATTCACTGCGGTAATCAGCTTGATCTTAGGTATGGGCTTGCCAACAACGGCGAACTACATCGTTGTTTCAACACTGATGGCACCGGTAATTGTGACCCTAGGTGCAGCGCACGGCTTGATCATTCCACTGATTGCGGTTCACTTATTTGTGTTCTACTTCGGTATTCTTGCGGATGACACACCTCCAGTTGGTCTCGCAGCCTTTGCGGCCGCCGCGATTGCGAAATCAGACCCAATTCGTACAGGTATTCAAGGTTTCACCTACGATATCCGGACCGCGATCTTGCCGTTCATGTTCATCTTCAATACCCAACTACTGTTGATGGGCATTGATTCTTGGTGGCACTTAGCACTAACGATTTTCTCTTCTGTGACTGCGGTACTTATCTTTGCCGCAGCAACTCAAGGTTGGTGGTTCACCAAGAACAAGTGGTGGGAAACTATACTGCTTATCGTTCTGACCTTCTCTTTCTTCCGCCCAGGTTTCTGGTGGGACATGATTTATCCAGAGAAAGTTCTTTCACCTGGAGTTGAGATCGCTCAAATCACAGAAAACCTATCTGTGGGACAATCACTTGAATTGAGAGTAGGTGGCGAAAACTTAGAAGGTAACTATTCTGAGAAAACAGTTCGCCTTCCGTTTGAAGATTCTGCGACAACAAGTGAAGACCGCATTGCTTCAATGGGCCTAATGCTGACACAAGCTGACGACAAGATGATTGTTGATATGGTTGAGTTTGGTAGCCCTGCAGAAGCCGCTGGCATTGACTTTGATTGGGAAATTAAATCAGTTATCCAAGACGCAGAACGACCAATGAAAGAGTGGGTATTCTTACCTGCCCTACTGATTTTGATTGGTTTAGCGATGAACCAAAGAAGGCGTGCTCGTAAGGATGAGATTAGCGCGTAATGGATAGAGCCAAGTAGCGCTCTACTCTATTTGGCTTTTTTACTACATGGAAAAGATAATTACAGCGTTTGGTATGTACTAAGCGCTGCTCAAAAAGAGACGAATACATGTATAGACAAATCCTTGTTCCCGTTGATCTTAACGACAAAGGCTTTTCTGATAAAGCAGTCGAGCTAGCGGTATGGCACGCGAAACACAGCAATGCTGAAGTCCACATTCTGAACGTACTACCGGGCATTCACATGTCGATGGTTGCGTCTTACTTCCCGAAAGATGCAGCGAACCAAATGAAGCTTGATGTGAAAAATCAGCTCAAAGAGTTTGCTGACAAGCACATTGACGATGAAGTGGTGTATAAAGTTCACGTTGCCGAAGGCAAGACTTACACAACGATTCTAGATTACGCAGAAAAACTGGGCGCTGACCTTATCGTGATGCCTAGCCATAAGCGTTCGAAAATCGACAAAGTTGTGCTTGGTTCTGTTGCAAGCAAAGTGGTACAGAACTCACCAATCAATGTATTGGTAGTTAAGCCGCAAGGCTAAATCACTTAATCGACACAACGATCTAAAAAGGCTGGCCTAAAAGCCAACCTTTTTTGTTTTTCGTTCACGCAATTTAATTCTTCAATCAACTCACTAAGTTCTGCGGATTACCCGCAACAAACCCATCAATATTGTCGATTAAGATATCAGACAGCTTTTGAATTGAACTGTCACTGCCCCATGCCACATGTGGTGTCAGCAGTAAGTTAGGTAGGTGACTGTTGGCCAATAGTGGGTTCGAATTGTCTGCAGGCTCTTGTGTGAACACATCCATACCCGCACCTGCGATTTCATTACTTTTCAAAGCCTCAACTAGGGCTTGCTCATCGACAAGTCCACCACGGCCAGCATTAATTAACACCGCACTTGGTTTCATCATTGCTAGCTCTCGCTTTGAAATCAGGTTTCGAGTCGCTTCGGTCAACGGACAATGTAAGCTGATCGCATCCGCTTGCTGCAACACTGTATCAAAAGGTAGATACCCCTCTCGACAAAATTCCGCCCCTTTTCGCTCAGCAAAAATCACCTTCATACCTATCGCTTTAGCCAATATCGCAGTCGCTTGCCCTAAACTGCCACTACCAATTAAACCCAATGCACTACCAGCCACATCTTGAATAGGATGAGTAAAGAAACAGAACTGCTTATCCTTTTGCCACTCGCCGGCTTCAATGTCTTGATGGTAGCCAACCAGATTTCGTTTTAGCGTAAACAGCATAGCAATCACATGTTCAGGTACCGACTGAGTCGCATAGCCTTGCACATTAGCCACTGCGATATTGTTACTCTTGCAATAGTCGACATCGACATTATTGACGCCTGTCGCTGACACAGCGATCAACTTGAGTTGTTGTGCTTGAGCTAAATTATCAGCATTGAGCACAACCTTATTGGTGATAATAACATCTGCTCCGACAACTCGCTCAGCAACGAGTTCTGGAGCAGTAAAGTCATACTCTACCCACTCATGTTCAAAGCTGAGAGGTTTTAAATGGATTTGAGATGGGATGGTGGCTCTGTCGAGAAAGACCACTTTCAACTTCGGCATTGTACGTCCTTGAATTGGTATTGATGAGACCATTCTAAGCTTTTAGCTTACTGTAGTCTGGAAGCTCTGACGCAATTTCAAAGTGCAGCTCGATTTGTGGCGATGCTTGAGGATAAAACTCACACGGAACAAAGGCTTTGAACAACTGATCATTGGCCGGGTGATAAAAACTGAGTTCACACGCGTGCAGAGCCAACCTATCGCTATAGTTAAAAGCATCTGGTGTTGCATAAAACTCATCACCCACAATCGGATTCCCCATCTCCATACAGTGCACTCGCAACTGATGGGAACGCCCGGTAATTGGCAGTAATTTCAATAAGGTCGTTTGAGCCTCTTCTTGTTCCACCACATAGCGAGTCTGAGATGGCTTACCATCCTCGAAGCACACCTTTTGTCTTGGTCGATTTGGCCAGTCGCAAATAAGAGGAAGGTCAATCACGCCTTCTTTCTTTTCAACGGAACTCCATACTCGCGCGTAATAGAGTTTGTGTGTCAGTCGATATTGAAATTGCTTCTTCAAATGACGCTCAGCTTGTTTGTGTTTAGCGAGCAGCATCAAGCCCGATGTCGACATGTCCAATCGATGCACGACTTGAATCTCTGGAAATTCGACAACTAACCGACTCCACATACTGTCGTAATGCTCAGGTAACCTTCCTGGCACTGAAAGCAGGCCTGCAGGCTTGTTCACCACAAGAATATCGTCATCTTGATAAACAATATCAATCCACGGTTCACGCGGTGGTGTGTACTGTTCTAACGCCATTGAAGCCTCTTAATTGCTAGTTAATAAATAATTCACGTTTAATTTGTTTATAAATAAATACAATTTTCAACGTTTTCGTACATAAAAGTTGACGACTTTACAAAACATGGTATTGATAGGGTAACGGATAATAAGAAGTCAGCATCAAAGGAAAAACGATGGACAGTACGGTTAAAACCACCAACACAAAAGCACCAACCTCAGCTCCCCTATCAAGTTTAATTAAGTCTCTTGGCCCAGGCATTATGATGGCTGCAGCGGCTGTAGGTGGTTCTCACTTAGTCGCCTCAACCAAGGCGGGTGCGATTTATGGTTGGCAGCTTGCCGCGCTCATTATCCTCGTTAACGTATTTAAATATCCATTCTTCAGAGCCGGCATCCAATACACGCTAGGAACGGGTCAAAGCTTGGTGGAAGGTTACTCTAACCTAGGCCGCCCATACCTTGTGATCTTTTCGATCTTGAGTGCTATTTCTGCGGTCGTGAATACCGCTGCCCTGCTATTATTCAGTGCAAGCCTACTCAGTTACTTTGTTCCTTTCGATTTAGCCACCAGCACCTTGTGCATGATCGTTTTAGCGACCTGTTTGATCATTCTGTTTGCTGGCCATTATCGTGCTCTAGATACACTATCTAAAGCGATCATGGCGATCTTAACCATCACAACCTTAGCTGCAGTCGCCATTGCTATTGGCTCACCTGTCGAACCTGATGCTGCTTTTGTTCCGCCGTCGCCTTGGTCATTGGCTGCTATTGGTTTTATCGTGGTGACCATGGGTTGGATGCCTGCGCCTATCGAAATCTCAAGCATCACCTCTATGTGGCTAAAAAGCCAAAAAGAGAAGCAGGAAGTGACCGCACAATCAGCGCTGTTCGATTTCAATGTCGGCTACATTGGTACTGCACTGCTTGCTTTAGTATTTGTTGCGTTAGGCGCGCTAGTACTTCACGGTTCAGGTGTTGAACTGTCTCGCTCTGGTGTTGGTTTCACACATCAATTGGTCGGCATCTACGCTTCGACAATTGGTGAATGGTCTCGTCCATTAATCGCTCTTATCGCTTTCTTCTGTATCTTTGGTAGCACGATTACCGTTATCGATGGCTACTCACGCGTGCTTGCTGAATCACAGCGTCTATTATTCAAAAAAGATTCAAGCCCAAGAATGCTGCAAGGCTGGATCATCATTGTCTCTCTCGCGGCATTAGCGATTGTGATGTTCTTTAGCGCTGCACTGATGCCAATGCTTGATTTTGCGATGGTGCTTGCCTTTGCGACTACGCCATTCTTCGCGCTGCTTAACTTCATCTTGGTGAACAAAGCTAAGCTTCCAGAAGCCCTAGCCATTGGCAGCAAGCTAAAATGGCTGTCTATCGCGGGTCTTGTTTACCTGTTTGGTTTCTTAGCGGTATTTGTTTGGTGGAAGTGGTTGATGTAGCTCTTCTACCTATACATCTTTCAACAACCAATACAGCTTTCAAACGCTAGATAAAAATAAGGCCTTCATGATGAAGGCCTTATTTCGTTGAAGCATCTCGCTAATTCAAAACTAGTTGTGAGAAACCACAATTAAGCGTAATGAATCTAGCTGAACCTGAGCTTTGCTGATGTAACCAGTCAATTCATTGATTTGAGCTTCAATGACTTCTAGCTCTTCATCACGAATGTTAGGGTTCACGGCTTTAAGCGCTTGTAGACGCTCTAATTCACCGTTCAGGTTAGTCTGCATGTCTCGTTGAGCTTGTTCACGCACTTCTTCCACTTTAGGAAGTACGTGCGTCTCACCCGCTTCGATTAGCTTGTGAATTTCACCTTGTACCGAGTTAACTAGCTTGCTCGCTAGGTGACGGTTTACAGGGCTTAGTTGACGGTTAAAGCTGTCGAACTCAACCTGAGCTGATAAGTCATTACCACGGCCATCCATCATCAAACGAATTGGCGTCTTAGGTAAGAACTGGCTGATACCGCTGCGTTTCGGCGCTTGCGCATCCACAAGATAGACCAGCTCAAGCAGGATAGTACCTACTGGCAGCGCTTTGTTTTTCAGTAGCGATACCGCTGATGCACCAACACCTTCACTCAGTAGCAGATCGATACCGCCCTGAATCATTGGGTGTTCCCAGCTAATGAAGTTCATGTCTTCACGAGAAAGTGCAGTATCACGATCGAACGTGATGGTTGCTCCTTCGTATGGTAAGCCTGGGTAGCTTGGCACCATCATGTGCTCAGATGGTGTCACAACTAGCGCATTCTCACCCTTGTCGTCTTGATTCAATCCAATCGTATCGAACAGGCTCAGTGCAAACGTCACTAGGTTAGTATCGCCGTCAGTCGACGCGATCTTTTCTGCAATTTCATGCGCTTTGTCGCCGCCGTTTGAATGCATCTCTAGTAGGCGATCTCGGCCTTTTTCTAGATCTGATTTCAGGCTTTGATTTAGCTTGGCAGACTCTTCAATCACTTCATCAAGTTGCTCTGTGTTGCCAGAAGCCAGCATCTCGATAAGAACATCTGAGTACTTGTCGTAAACCGTACGACCCGTTGGACAAGTTTCCGCAAATGCATTCAGACCTTCATCGAACCAACGCGCAAGAATCGCCTGTGATGTGCCTTTAAGGTAAGGAACATGAATGTCGATATCACGCAGCTGACCAATACGGTCCAAACGACCAATACGTTGTTCAAGCAAGTCTGGGTTGAACGGCAGATCAAACATCACTAATTGATTCGCGAACTGGAAGTTACGACCTTCAGAGCCGATTTCACTACAGATAAGAACCTGAGCGCCGCCCTCTTCTTGAGCAAAGTAAGCCGCAGCTTTATCACGCTCTAGAATCGACATGCCTTCGTGAAATACAGTTGCACGTACACCTTCACGCTCACGCAGTGCTTGCTCTAATTGAAGAGCCGTACTTGCACGAGAGGCGATCACTAAGATTTTCTCGCTGCGCTTGTCTTGGATCTTTTCAATCAACCAGTTAACGCGTGAGTCAAACTGCCACCAGCTTGAATCTTCACCTTCAAACTCTTGGAAGATCTCTTCTGGGTACAGCATCTTCATTGCACGAGCTTCGGGAGCCATCTTGCCACCGATCATGCCAGATACACGCATTGAGGTTGTGTACTGCGTTGGAATCTCCATCGGCAGTAGGTTTACATTACGCTTAGGGAAGCCTTTGATTGCAGCACGTGTATTTCTGAAAAGAACACGGCCTGTACCATGGCGATCCATAAGGTTATCAATCAATTCTTGGCGAGCTAACGCTTGCTCTTCTTCGCTGCTATCACCTTCAATCACACGGAACAGAGGCTCAACATCTTGCTCAGAGAGCAGTTCCGTAATCTGGTTCTTCGCGCTGTTTTCAAGCTTCACGCCGGAGAACAATGCCGTTACTGCATCAGCAACCGGTGCGTATTGGTCTTCTTCTTCAACGAATGCTTCGTAATCGTAGAAGCGATCAGGATCAAGCAGACGCAGACGTGCAAAGTGGCTCTCACGACCAAGCTGTTCAGGCGTTGCTGTTAGTAGTAGCACACCAGACGTATTTTCCGCTAAGCCTTCAACCACTTGGTATTCACGGCTTGGTTTGTCTTGGCTCCACTCAAGGTGATGCGCTTCATCGACAACCAACAAGTCCCACTCGCCTTCAAGTGCTTGCTCGTAGCGCTTACGACTCTTACGTAGGAAATCCAAAGAACACAGAACGTATTGCTGGGTATCAAATGGGTTGTCTGATTCAGCAAACGCTTCAATACAACGCTCTTCATCGAAGATAGAAAAATGCAGGTTGAAACGGCGCATCATCTCTACTAACCATTGGTGTTGTAGAGTTTCAGGAACCACAATCAGAATGCGTTCAGCACGGCCAGACAGCACCTGTTGGTGGATGATCATGCCCGCTTCGATGGTTTTACCTAGGCCAACTTCATCAGCCAGTAAAACGCGCGGAGCGTGACGACGACCCACTTCATGAGCGATGTATAGCTGATGAGGGATCAAGCCAGCACGCATACCACACAAGCCACGCATAGGGCTCTTGTGTTGTTGGTACTGGTTGCTCAGCGCGCGGTAACGCAACACAAAGTTATCCATACGGTCGATTTGACCCGCGTACAGCTTATCTTGTGGCTTGTTAAAGCGGATCTGGTTGCTTAAGAAGATTTCACGCAGGGTGACTTCTGTTTCTTGGGTATCTTCGCGAGTACCTAAGTAGGTTAGCAGCCCTTTGTCTTCGATAACTTCCTCGACAGACAGAGACCAACCTTCTTGGCATTCGATGACATCGCCTACATTAAACGTTACTCGGGTTACGGGAGCATCAGTACGTGCATAAACACGGTTTTCTTCTGACGCTGCAAACATTAGTGTCACTGTGCGAGCATCCATTGCTACAACGGTACCTAAACCTAAATCGCTCTCCGTATCGCTTATCCAGCGTTGCCCCAAAGCAAATGTCATGAATCGACTACCTCAATCTTATAGTTGGAATTTGGTCTTCTTAACTGCAGTTTCAAACAAGAACGTTATCGCTCCTGAACTAAAAATATAGCCAAAAATGTCTAGTTTGCAGCCACTTTTTAAGTGCGCTCTCAATAATAAATATCTCGAGAAAATGGTGCAGAAAAAGGTCGCTAATCTTACTCGATGCTGTGATTTAGGTCACGCCTAAAGGAGATGATTTCATGCTTTTTTTCTGTTTTCGCCAGTGCAATCAAACTGTCAAAAATTCATGGTTAATCTATAGGTAGCAGATTGCTGCTCTCAAACGAATACGCCATGTTCACTCGTAACGATATGGCGCTGTTCCTCTAGATGAAGTTTAGGTGAGTAGTTGACTATCACCAAAATCAGATACTAATCTTTATATGAGCTTTATCTACGTTCAATGAATGCAAGGCAAGCCGCATGTCGGCAAGGAGATGCTATGGGCGAGACCAACCGGAAGCTATTTGTTTTAGACACCAATATTCTACTTCACGAACCCTTCGCTATATTTTCTTTCCAAGAGCACGATGTCGTTATCCCAATGACAGTGCTAGAAGAACTCGACAGAATCAAAGACAGTAAAAGAGACGTTGCTCGAGACGCGAGAATTGCGATTCGAACGCTCGAAGACCTGTTCAGGGAAGCCACACCAGACCAAATATCTGAAGGCATCCCTTTTTCTAAAGACATAAACGCATCTGGCAGTATTTCAATACTCGCTGACTACGAACTTCAAGAAAGCATCAAAGCCTTCGCCGATGACAAGGCAGGCGATAACCGAATCCTCAACGCAGTCCTCTATCTTCAAAATAAACGCGCGCCACGCGAAGTGGTTCTCATCACCAAAGACATCAACATGCGTTTGCGAGCCAAAGGCGCTGGTGTCCGTTTTGTTGAAGATTATCAAACCGACCAACTGATTGATGATATCCAATACCTCACCAAAGGCTTCCAACAACTGGAAGGCTCATTTTGGGATGGTATCGATAATGTCGAGAGCAGAAGCCTAGGCGGAAAGACGCTGCACACCTTAGCAAGAGCGCCGTTCGAGCCAACCTTCCTCAACCAATATGTGATTGACGAAGAAAGTGATTTTGCCGCTCGAGTCGAGGAGATTGAGCCGGAAAGCATTACACTGAGAGACCTCAGCCGCGAAAGGCTGATGAATCGCAGAGCGTGGGACATCACACCAAAGAACGTTTATCAAGGCATGGCGATAGATGCGCTGCTCGACCCTGATATTGA
>NZ_JADDYK010000036.1:13379-63823 GCF_015163615.1 Vibrio sp. OPT18 | reverse complement strand
TCTTGTGATTCTCACTGGCGCAGCGGGTAGTGGTAAGACGCTGTTAGCCATGGCTGCTGCACTTGAACAAACCATTGAACGTAAACAGTTCGATAAGATCATCGTAACCCGAAACACCCCTGATATTGGTGAATCGATAGGTTTCCTTCCGGGTACAGAGGAAGAGAAGATGTTGCCTTGGTTAGCCGCAGTGACTGATACACTGGAAGCACTGCACAAGAATGACCACTGCACAGAAGGCTCGATGAAATACATCTGTGACAAAGCCAATATCCAGTTCAAATCAATCAACTTCATGCGTGGCCGCTCGATTCAGAATGCGTTTGTGCTTTTGGATGAGTGTCAGAACCTCACAGCTTCACAAATCAAAACCATCATCACACGTTGTGGTGAAGGTACTAAGATCGTCTGCTCAGGTAACCTAGCGCAGATAGATTCTTCCTACCTAACCCCTGTGACTTCAGGCTTAACCTACATGGTTGAGCGTTTTAAAAACTTCGAAGGCAGTGCCAACATCCACCTCAATGGTGTGGTGCGTAGCCGACTGGCTGAGTTTGCGGAAGAGAACATGTAGTGACTCTATATGCTCACTGAATCAGTAATCTAAAAACAAAAAGCGCCTCACAATAGAGGCGCTTTTCAATTTATCTTTATAGTGATGTTTCAGAGGCTAGTATGCTTTACTCAGTACCACCGACGGTTAGCGAGTCTAGCTTCAATGTCGGTTGACCAACACCCACTGGTACACTTTGGCCAGCCTTACCACACACACCAACACCACGGTCGATGCTTAGGTCGTTACCGACCATAGACACTTGCTGCATTGCTTCGATACCAGAACCGATTAGCGTCGCGCCTTTCACTGGGTGAGTGATCTTGCCATTTTCAATCATGTACGCTTCAGAAGCTGAGAATACAAACTTACCTGATGTGATATCAACCTGACCGCCACCGAAGTTCGGTGCGTAGATACCTTTCTCAACCGTTGCGATGATCTCTTCCGGCGTGTGTTCCCCCGGTAGCATGTATGTATTCGTCATACGTGGCATTGGAAGGTGCGCGTAAGACTCACGACGACCATTACCTGTCGGTGCTACACCCATTAGACGCGCGTTCAGCTTATCTTGCATGTAACCTTTTAAGATGCCGTTTTCGATTAGCGTATTGTACTGACCGTTAACACCTTCATCATCGACGTTCAATGAACCACGTAGATCCGTTAATGTGCCGTCATCGACAATCGTACATAGGTTTGAGGTTACTTGCTCGCCAACTTTGCCAGAGAATACTGACGACTCTTTGCGGTTAAAGTCTCCTTCTAAACCGTGGCCTACCGCTTCATGCAGCAGAACGCCCGGCCAACCAGAGCCTAAAACTACAGGCATGGCACCAGCAGGCGCAGCAACCGCTTCAAGGTTAACTAATGCTTGGCGAATCGCTTCATCAGCAAACTGGTAAGCAACTTGAGTGCCTTTGTCATCACTTAAGAAGAAGTCGTAACCAAAACGACCACCACCACCGGCGCTACCACGCTCACGACGATCACCCTTCTGTGCAAGTACGCTAATAGACAAGCGAACCAGCGGACGAATATCACCAGCGTAAGTACCATCAGTAGCAGCAACCAACATCTGCTCATGCACACCACTTAGGCTCACCGATACTTCAGTCACCATCGGCTCTTTAGTGCGAATGTAAGCATCTAATGATTTTAGTAATTCTGTTTTCTGTTGTTTTTCCCAGCTCGCTAGCGGGTTAACTGCATCATAGTAAGCTTGATTAGAATTGCGTTTGAACGCTTGAACCTTGCCGTTTTGACCTTGTTTAGCAATACCACGAGCCGCAATTGCGCTCTGCTTAAGACCATCCAGTTGGATTTGGTCAGAGTAAGCAAAACCGGTCTTTTCACCAGAAACTGCACGAACACCAACACCACAATCGATATTGAAAGAGCCGTCTTTAATAATGCTGTCTTCTAGCACTAAAGATTCGTGCCAGCTTGACTGAAAGTAGATATCAGCATAATCAATTTGGCGGGTAGCAATGCTCGCCAATGTATCTGCGATATTTTGCTCCGTAAGCCCTGTCGGGTTCAGTAGCGCTTCTTCAATTTGATTAATGCTCATAGATGGCTCTTGTTTGTAATTAAAATTGATTGGTAAATCGAGAGTGTTGCGTGATTGGCATATTTTGCCTAATGGACTCGCAACTGGATGTGTCTATCTCAACCACCATACTTTTAGGATCTTGGTCTAACTGTGCGACCACTCGTCCCCATGGATCAACCACCATTGAGTGTCCCCATGTTTCTCTTTGGCAAGGGTGTTTTCCACCTTGTCCTACCGCTACAATCCACGATTGTGTTTCGATCGCGCGGCATCTTAACAGTGCTTCCCAGTGCGCTTGACCCGTTACCGCTGTAAACGCTGCAGGCACCACAATGATTTGTGCCCCTTGCTTACGTAACTCTGAATACAAGTGTGGAAAGCGCACATCATAACAAATACTCAAACCTAAGCGACCAAAAGGCGTTTCCGCTGTCACAACTTGGTTGCCCGGAGTGAAAATATCCGACTCTCGATAGCACTTATGGGCGTCAGCGACATCCACATCAAACATGTGTAGCTTGTCGTAATGAGTAACGAGGCAACCAAAATCATCAATCACCAAGGTTGTGGTAGTCACACCGTTAGCTGTGCTTATCGGCATACTACCAATAACGATCCAAACTCGATGAAGCTTTGCTAGCTCAGAGATTTTCTTTTGCAGTGAGCCATCATTTAAAGGCTCAGCATACTGGTGATAGTCGGCTTTACTGCCAAAAACTAACGCGTTTTCAGGGCACACAACCCACTTAGCCCCTAACTCTTTGCACTTTGCTACTTCTTGAGCAAGGTAGTCAAAGTTCAATTCAGGGCTAGGGCCAGATGTCATTTGAATCAACCCAACACAATCCATGTGTATCGCTCCTCCATTCATTATGATTCAGAAATCAGCATTTCACCGTATATTAGCTGATTAGGGTACTAGGGTCTTCTCGGCTAATTTAAGGTTTATTCGGCTAATTTTCTCAGCTTCTCTGGTAGCTGGAACTCACCGGAGCTACGAGAAAGCTCGCTCACCGTAGGTGAATCAAGCGGCCCTTTCACCGAATAATTAACTTGGGTAAAGACTTCAACCACTGGAGAAATAACCGTGGTCACCGCCAATACGTACAGCGCCGTTTGAGGGGTTACCGCAAAGGCCGTTAATACGGGAATACCCGAGGTAATATCTGGGGTAAAGTTCACCTCAGCATCAACCTGACGCGTGTTCAGGTTAGCGATGCCTTTGATTTTCATCTCACCGGCGACCGCATCCATATTCAGATCATTGGTCAGGAAGATGCCATTTTGAATCTCGCCCGTTCCGGTAATGCTATTGAAGGCCATACCTTTATCAAACACGTCCGAGAAATCGAGCTGCATCTTACGAATGATTGAATCTAGGCTAAACAGACCAAGTAATCGAGCTGCGCCGCTCACATCCGAGATAATGCCTTTACCAAACTTGGTTTTAACGTTGCCATCAAGGGTATCCATTTTGATCCCCCAAGGCGAACCGTCCCAATTTAGTTGACCTTCCAACGCAAATGGCGCTTTTTGAATCCCGGAAGTAATACCGAAGCGCTCCATGAGCTCGCTGTTGTTTTCACCTTCAACATCAACGGTTAATGATGAATGACTCTTGTCACCTTGCAGTTCCCACCAGCCACTCACATCCGCTTTGTTGCCACCACTTCGAACCTGGATTTTGTTCCACTCGATACGGTCTTCGTTCCTCGTCATTTCAACATCGACCTTACCAACCTTGTAGCCTTGTAGCCAAAAGTCGTTCAACGTCAAGGTCAGGTTTGGCATCGCATCGTGGATCTTTCTATCCAATTTGGAGATCAATGGCGCAGCTTGTTCTTTGCGTTGCAGCAGTTGCTGATCTTGGTTGTTCTTATCACTCCACTCTGGAACAAACAGATGCAGGCGATCCAGTGAAACCGTCAAATCGTAAGGTGGCAGGTAGTTAATATCCCCTTCTAGCTCTTGGCTAGACACTTCCATTTGCCACGCTTGTTTGTTCTTGCGAGCACTAAAATCGACATCATTCCAAGAGATACCACCCAAGATCAGCTCTTTACTCTCAAAGGTAATACGGCTTGGCGCAGGTATGGTTGGCGTGTTCATTTGGCTAAGCACAGCCGTTGAAGGCTTTACTGGTTCCATCACAACCGATAACCAATCATCGGCATTGAATTTATCCGTACGAATCAGTGCGTGATGGCCAACAACCGGGCTAATTTTATAGCCACCGCGACCAAGCACTAAGTTGGTCGCCGTTAACTCAGGCACGTCGCCTGTGATATCAATCTCAGCTTGGTACTTGGTGTTTGGCAATTGCAGACGCGCGGTAATCGTCTCTTGGTTACCCGATGCCTGTAGCCTTGCAGAGCCACTTTCTAATGATTTTTTCTCCAATGGATATGGGTAATCACTCGCCAAGTATTTTAGATCTGACTGTAAGTCTAGTTGGTAGGTAAAGCCGATATCATTAAGCTGGATATCAATTTGGCTTTGCCATTGTGCATGACCTGACAAGCGACTTAACCATTGCTCACCAATGTAAGGTTCTAGAGGCTTAACATCCCAATCACCTAACACATCAATATCAACTGCATAGCCAGGACCATCATTCAGGCCTTTAAAATCAAGCGAGATACCTTGGTTAAGCAGATCAGCAGCGAGGCCATTTGCTGTCACTACATCATTATCAAATTCAATGCGACCCGTGGTGTTCTCAAGCACCATTGGCGGCGCTTCAATCTCAACATGGTTGCCACTTAAGTCGGCGTAACCCCATGCTCTTGCTTCTTTTTCAGAATCAAACGGAATATTCAGCTGGAACTCAGAAGAGACATCACCACTCACTTGAAGTGCGGTTAACGCTGCGCCTACTGAACCCACCAGTGGCGAAGACGTCATGTAATCGCGCACGGCATTGCCTGACGCCGTCGCTTTAGCTTCAATTTCAATATGGCCGCCTTCCCCTAAATAAGGAATGCGTCCTGTGATTCGATCTGCCGTCACATCCATCAATTGAGCGGAACGAGAGTCCAGATGCATCGCATCATTTTCAAACAACAGATCAAGCTGAAGGTCAGTAATCAGTGGCCACGCGGTATCAAAGCTGAATTTCGCATCTTCTAAGCCAACCCAAACCTGAAAAATACCATCGTGGTGAGTGTATGGATATTGAGATAAGTCACCATGCCACAGCAGTTTTACGGTGTCCGCTTTACCCGCTTGAATCGCAGTTGAAAGGTAGTCTGTTAGGTCTTGCCCAAGGGCCAGCGTAGGTAAGTAGCGCCATGTTTCACCGACATTGTAAGCGTCCGCTTCACCGTAGAAGGATAAAAACGGGCTCGCATCTTTTGGGAAGTCTAAGCGGAATGCGCCTAGTACTTGTAAATCTGGCGTTGCTGCTGTGATTTTGTCCGACCAAAGTTTCCAGCCGTTTTCATCTTGCTGCCAAACAATATCAACCTGACCTTGTTTGATATTCAAAGGCGCTTGGAATACGTCACCATAAGGGAACACATCGTCAATAACGTGCAGGCTAGCTTTCGCTTCCGAAGCCGAACCAAACACACTGCCGGACACTTGGCTAAAGCCTGGGACTAGTTCCCACTGCTCGATAGCAAGATCAGAAAAACTGGCTGAATAACGTAAACTGTCGATTCCTGAATCCATAGAGACACGAATATCAGAAACAGAACCGCCCGGTGCCAATACGTTAATCATTTTGGTTGATTGTTCAGAGTCAGGCAGCAGCTTAATCAACGGAGTAATGGTCGCAATATCCAGCTCGGAAACATTGAGTTGCCATGGACCTTGGTTCCACTTGAACGCTACGTCGAGTTCTGGCCAAGGTGTGTCATCCGTTCTAAGGTTTAGTGAGTGACCATTTACTTGCCAGCCATCATCCGTCGGGGACAACTTAAAGACACCGGACTCAAGCATGAGGTCATGCTCGCCATCTTCGTTCCACGTCAATTCTGAGGGTAAAACCTCAACATAAGCGCTTACCGGTTTGCTATTGCGCAGCGTAAGCCAGCTATTCAAACTCACAGTTCCCGTTTCAATGCCGGATTCCGCCTGCATATAACGAGTTAACCAAGGCTTAACCGAGATACTGTCGGCACTGACATAAAACTCACCCGTCATATCCGTTAACGAGCCGCCATCAATAAAGTTAGCGCTCACTGACAAAGAGTTTAGATTGGCGTCTTTAATACTCACCACACCTTCCGCAAGGTGATGTTTACCTGAGTTTTGCCATTTCAGAGTTTCGATATCAAGCTGACGTTCTTCATCAGAGATAGTGCGATATAAAAGAGTGGAATCTTTGGCGGTCACATCCACCAAAGTTTTCAGAAGTAAATTATCGAGCTCTTGTATCACTCGCTTGGAGGAACCGGGATCTTTAGGTTCGTCTTTACCGTTTTGTCCGGCAAACAGATCAATCGAGCGGATATCAAGATACATTTGATTCATGACCAAGTCGGCCACAACCGGACGCATCTGTACAACCGATTGAATCAAGTCAAACTCGACTTCAACACGCTCGACAGAAAAGCTCACATCTTCCGCATTGGGAAGGCTGGCTTTAACGCCTTGCAGAGCAATAGAGGGGTGAGTGTTACGCCAAAAACCGCCCACGTCTTGAATCGAAAAATCAAAACCGGAGTGTTGGTTTACCCAAAGCTCAATTTCAGATTGATACTTGTTTAAATTGGGCAAGGCTACACGCAGTGTAGTAACGGCAATGGCTAGCGTTACTAAGAGAGTAACCACTAACCATAAACATGCACGTAGAATCAGAGTAACGCTTGAGCTCACAAAATTTCCATTACATCATAACAACATCAAACTGCTCTTGTATGTACAGAGGCTCAGCCTGGATTTTAACTTGCTTACCAATAAAGACTTCAAGCTCCGCAAGCGCGTGAGATTCATCGCCCTCTAACGCCTCAGCTACGGCAGCTGCCGCATAGACCACAAATTTATCGGCGTCGTACGCACGATTCACTCGCGTGATCTCTCGAAGAATTTCATAACAAACGGTTTCAACTGTCTTCACACTGCCGCGGCCTTCACAAGCAGGACAGCTCGAACACAGGATATGCTCAATACTTTCACGAGTACGTTTACGAGTCATCTCAACCAAACCAAGCTGCGTGAAGCCATTAATATTGGTTTTCACACGGTCTTTGTCGAGTGCAGCCTCTAAAGAAGTTAGTACTCGCTTACGATGTTCCTCAGACAACATATCAATAAAGTCGATAATGATGATGCCACCCAAGTTACGCAGACGCAGCTGACGAGCAATCGCTTGAGTCGCTTCTACGTTGGTGTTGAAAATCGTCTCTTCTAGATTACGGCGACCAACAAACGCGCCAGTGTTGATATCAACCGTGGTCATCGCTTCAGTTTGGTCGATAATCAGATACCCACCAGACTTTAATTCAACTTTACGATCCAATGAACGTTGAATTTCGTTCTCGGTATCGTACATATCAAAGATAGGCTTATCACCTTCATACAGCTCAAGCTTGTCTGTCAGCTCAGGCACGTATTCAGAGGTAAACTCTTTTAGGTTTTCATATTCTAGGCGAGAATCGACCTGAATCTTGCTCAGCTCAGTACCGACAAAGTCACGCAAGATACGCTGGCTTAAGCAAAGCTCACCATACAAACGAGTACGCGCCTTGTGCTTACCACGACGCTCTAATACTTTTAGCCATAATCGCTTCAAGAATGCGGCGTCTTGTGCCAACTCATTTGAATCTGCACCTTCTGCTGCTGTGCGGATGATGAAGCCACCGTGCTCGTCACAGTAACGAGACACGACTTTTTTAAGACGGTTACGTTCAGACTCGCTGTCGATACGTTGAGATACACCAACATGACTTGCGCCCGGCATAAATACCAGATAACGAGACGGTAAAGTGATATCAGTGGTTAAGCGGGCACCTTTAGTACCTAGAGGGTCTTTGACCACTTGCACCACAATGTCTTGCCCTTGACGAACAAGCTCTGAAATATCACGAACCTGAAATTGCTTCTTTTCATTTTCAGCGACACATTCAGTGTGTGGGACAATATCAGAGGCGTGTAAAAAAGCTGCTTTCTCAAGGCCTATATCCACAAAAGCCGCCTGCATTCCTGGAAGAACACGGCTTACACGTCCTTTATAGATATTTCCTACGATACCGCGTCGAGCATCTCGTTCGACATGGATCTCTTGAAGAGCTCCCCCTTCAATCATGGCCACACGAGTTTCACTCGGGGTCACGTTCAGCAACAATTCAGCACTCATGGTGCACCTCAGATTAGTAATTATAAGAATTCTTGCAGTAGCTGGTCCGTTTCAAATAAAGGTAAGCCGACGACGGCGTAATAACTACCTTCGATTCGGGTAACAAAGCGTCCGCCCAAACCTTGGATCCCATAGCTACCGGCTTTATCGCATGGCTCCCCTGTTTGCCAGTATTGTTCTATTTCTTTTTCACTGAGGGGTTTAAACCATACGTCGGTAATAATGATTTCTGTTCTTTGTTTTTCTTCTGAAACCACAGAAACCGCCGTCATCACTTGGTGACGGTCATTCGCTAACTGAGTAAGCATGCGCTTAGAGTCAGCAAAATCGGTGGGCTTCTCAAGCACTTGCCCTTGGCTTACGACGACTGTGTCAGAACCAAGAACGACTATCTCAGAGCCAAGAACTACAGTATCAGAACTAGGAACGACATGCTGCCTTTCAGAAGGGCTATCTTTCAATAAAGACAACGCAGCTAAAGCTTTATCTAAAGATAGTCGCTTAACATACTCTTCGGCGGTTTCTTGAGCGTGTTTACACTCTTCAACATCGGTCACAAGGACAGAAAACTCATAACCGAGTTGAGATAGTAATTCTTTGCGGCGCGGAGAACCGGATGCCAAAACTAAATGTTTCTTTTCCATCGTCACGCTACCTCACATGCCAATGACGACGCACGCGTCTCATTAATAAAAACATCCAAGGCCAAAGTATACAGTTTATCAATGCGCTCCATAACGATAACGGATTGAAAACAACATCTTGGATCAAATATTCACCAAAGAAGATCAACACCTCAAACAATACCGTTAACGCGGCAATGATCATGGCTTGCTGCCATAACGCCATGTTACGAATGACGAGGAAGTTCATCGCAATAATGTACATCACTATTGCCATCATCATGCCTCGAATACCCAGAGTAGAGCCGATCAAAAGGTCCCACAGTAAGCCTAGAATCAAAGCACTACCCACGTTAACACGATGCGGTAGAGCCAGAACCCAGTAACACGTAACCAGCAGTAACCAAGATGGTCTAAATAGATCTAAGCTACCAGGCCAAGGGATCGTTTGCAGAATAAGTGCTACTAAAAATGAGCAGCCAATTACTACCTTGCTTCTCAAAACGCTATTGGCCATCTTCGCCCTCTAACAATGCTTGTTCTATGCTGGATTGATCCGCTTGCATCTGTTTGTTTTCATCAGGCCATACAAGCAACAGGTATCTGAGCTTATCGAACTCAACCACAGGCTCTGCTTTAATCACAGCGAATTCACGTTTCGGGTCGTAATCAACGGCAGTAACATAGGCGACTGGATAACCTTCTGGGTATACCCCACCAAGACCCGATGTCACCAATAGATCTTCTTCTTGTATATCGGTACTGGTTGGAATGTGCTCTAGCTGGATCTCATCAATCATGCCATTGCCCGAAGCAATCACACGGATGTCATTACGAATAACCTGCACAGGGATCGCATTGTTTGCATCAGTCAGTAGTAGAACGCGACTGTTATGAGCAGCAACGAAAGTGACTTGGCCGACGATGCCTTTTTCATTGATCACCGGTTGACCTTCATACACCCCATCAATCTGACCTTTGTCGATCACGACTTGATGACGATATGGTGAAGTATCTACCGCCATAACTTCTGTGACGACTTTCTTCTCATCACGGATAAACGGAGACCCTAACAACTTACGAAGGCGCTTGTTTTCTTCTTGATATTGCTCAAGCAGAATCAGCTCGCTCTTCAGACGCAAGACTTCTCGTTTAATATTATGGTTGGATTCAATTAACCCTTTGCGAGTACTAAAACGGTCGTAAACACCATCGAACATAGTGCGAGGCAAGTTGGCTGCATATTGAATAGGCGCAACCATGCTGTTTAATAGATAGCGAACATTTGAGAAAGCATCTAAACGACTATCAGCCAGCATAAGGCTGGCTGATAAAATTACAGCAAAAAACAGGCGCAATTGTAGAGAGGGACCTCTACCAAAAATTGGCTTCATTCTATATTTGGTCCTAGAGCTACATTTGATCCTATAGACAAGGTCCTAGGCTCTTTACATAAAACTAGATAAGAAAAGAGCCTAACACTAGATATTATTCTTCGCTGAACAGATCGCCGCCGTGCATGTCGATCATCTCTAGCGCTTTACCGCCACCTAGAGCAACACACGTTAATGGCTCTTCTGCAACAACAACAGGGATACCTGTTTCTTCTGTTAGTAGACGATCAAGGTCTTTAAGCAGTGCACCACCACCCGTCAGTACCATACCGTTTTCTGAGATATCAGAAGCCAGCTCTGGTGGACACTGTTCAAGTGCAACCATGACTGCAGATACGATGCCAGATAGAGGTTCTTGAAGTGCTTCAAGGATTTCGTTTGAATTTAGGCTAAAACTACGAGGCACACCTTCTGCAAGGTTACGACCACGTACTTCGATCTCTTCTACTTCATCGCCAGGGTAAGCTGAACCGATTTCGTGTTTGATCTTCTCTGCTGTCGCTTCACCGATCAAGCTGCCGTAGTTACGACGAACGTAGTTGATGATCGCTTCATCAAAACGGTCACCACCGATACGTACAGAAGACGAGTAAACCACACCGTTTAGTGAGATAACCGCAACTTCAGTAGTACCACCACCGATATCAACAACCATTGAACCTGTTGGTTCAGATACACGTAAGCCAGCACCGATCGCTGCAGCCATAGGCTCATCGATTAGGTAAACCTCACGAGCACCAGCACCCAGCGCTGATTCACGGATAGCACGACGCTCAACTTGTGTTGAACCACAAGGTACACAAACCAAAACGCGAGGGCTTGGTTTAAGCACACTGTTGTCATGCACTTGTTTAATGAAGTGCTGAAGCATTTTTTCCGTTACGTAAAAGTCGGCAATTACACCGTCTTTCATCGGACGGATCGCTGAAATGTTACCAGGCGTACGACCAAGCATTTGCTTAGCAGCGTGGCCAACAGCAGCGACACTCTTTGCAGAACCCGCACGATCTTGGCGAATAGCTACAACTGAAGGCTCATCAAGAACAATGCCTTGGCCTTTTACATAAATAAGGGTATTGGCTGTACCTAAATCAATCGATAGGTCGTTTGAAAACATGCCACGAAGTTTTTTAAACATATTCTTCGCTCATCCTGCAAGAATTAGAAGACAAAAATTGCACTAAATGTACCAATGCCTTGCTGTTACGGCAAGGCATTGAAGTACAAACATGGACTGAAACCCGCAATTTCTTACAGATTCCTAACTTAAGGGGCAAAAATTATATTATTACTGACCTGTTAAGCCACTTTCACCTCGGTAGATCACACGATCGTTACCACGATAGATGCCAAATGTGACGACGGTAGAGGGATCCTCGTCACCTAAGCCTCTCCAGTTATACTGTAGCCAAGGTTGAGTTCCCTCACTTCCAACACAAGTAGCTCCACTTGGTGAACTCCCCTGCCTTAAAAACAACCTTACTTGCTCACGACGACTAGTATCTTGCTTAGCAATAAGGTTACTTGATATCCCCTTCAATACTGAGGCTGTATCATCACTTCCATTATCATCTGTATCGCTAGTTAACTTGGCATCTGTAACCTCTGAATCATCCCAAATTTTAGTTACACAGTAATCACTACCATTAAACTGGCTTCCACTGTCATCAGAATTAATCTCAAATTTACTTCCAGACCAATACTGAACTTCTAATGGAACTTGGATACTACCACCTTGATTGCCTCCTACATCTTTGAGAGACATCCTTCCATATCTAAAATCCGGTTGAGCACTAAACTTCGTACCATTGGTAAAACCTGCATTAGTATTTTCTAAATCTAGAATTTGCAAATCTACACCATCAACTTTGTTACTGACCCACAATCCAAATTCACTATTAGTACCATCGTATGGACCATCTTCACTAGCTAACCTTAAGAATTCATAATCAAAATTTTCAATTGTTAAACGAGCTGAAGACCAATCACCTTCTCCCCAACTAGTACTGTCCGCATCATTTCCTTCTGATAACCAAACTCTTGTATTTAAAACTGCACCATCTTCTTCGTTTATCGCTACGTGCTTAATCGATGCCTTTAATGAATCCGCAAATAGATCATAGTTGATCACTGGTTCGTTATCTCGATTGCGGGCTTCAACGATAAAATTGAAAGAAATACCCTGTGCCATATAAGCAAAGCTATCGTGGTCGCTAGAATAGTTCCAACGGTTGCTAATAAGTGTCAAATGTTCAGGGTAAAAGCGCCCTATATTCTTGTTACCAGAAAATCCACCAAGAATCTTGCCGTAAAAGCTGCTCGAATCTTCAGTCACTTCAAAATTTATACTACCAACTTCTGAATACTTTAAACTTTTGAATTTATAACCATTATCATTAGGACTAATATCGGAACTAGACTGAGTCAATTGGCTGCCAGGCTCTAAGCTACCAAGCACTGCACCATTATTGCTAGGAGTATCCAGAGTATGAGTTGCAACGACAGCACCAGAGGACAGCAAATAGTTTTGTGTTACTAAGCTATTGTTACACGAAGGGTTAGCGTTACTCGAGAATCGAATTGGTTTAGCAAACACGTCAAACTCTTCCCCCGCAGCAACAAACGCATTCCCACCACTGCTGTTACCATCAGAATTGCTGCCCGTACAAATAGCAAATTGCCAAGGACGAGAATTCACAAAAAAACTACCAGAAAGTTTATCAATACCACTCTCAGGGCAACCCGACATCTCACTACAATCAAAGGTGCTGTCGGTCAGAGTTACTTTGAACTGACCTGACTCTTGAATCGAAAGTGTGTCGGTTGTTTCACCGTTATCACTCACCTCAAAATCAGGCGTATAATCTAATAAGGTTATCGCACTATTTCCGTTCGCAGGTTGAACGATACCTAAACTAACTTTAGGGGTGCCTACATAATCTTGTGATAAAGAAGAATCTTGCGAATTACAAGAGGATACCTTTGCCGTCACGAGGTAATCATCCCCAGCCACAACAAACTGTTCATCAACATCGAACTTATAAGGTACAAAGTTAATTTTTGATGCAGCCGTTTCTAAATCACCATTCCAAGTACCACTGGCATCATAACTCTCTAATTTAGATGAAGATAAGTACAAAGTTTTTTGCCCATTCACAAAGTGACTTTGGTAATCCCCCGAAGATGTAGAGCAACTGTTTCCACTCTCATCTTCACACCACTTCCCAGTAGAATTTGGTGAATGTGATGCAGTGAAGTTATCTTGAACGGTGCTAATCACGTTGCCATCATCATCTACGACTTTAAACTCAACCTCAGCGACCTCACAAGTTAGAACATGCGAATATTTTGGGGTAACGATAAGAGAACCAGTTGGAAGTGGAGGAAGTGGACAGCTATAGTCAGGTTTATTAATAACTAAACCACTCTGCGAAACAACGCTCGCAGCAGTAACTGCGCCTTCCACTGTAAGTAAGTTTGGCAGGTTAAGTGTTTTCGCTAAAATAAAGCCTCTAAAGTTTCCTTTCAACTGTACAGTTGCATCTGGAGCATAAATGATTGGGTATGCGTTCTCATTAACAATATCGACGCTATTATTAAATTTAAAACTTGTAACTACATTTATTTTAGAGCTATTTTCAAATATAAAATCACTTCGGCTTGTATCCGAAGCCAAAAAGTTATTAAAAGTTACTGATGATTGTTCAGGGATAATTAATACTAAGCCACTACCATTTGATATCTCGAAATCATCAATATATAAACCATCCTTAAGGTGTACCCTTATTTCTGGATACTCATTGCCTAAATCATTTATATATAGTCGTTTCAAGTCTTCATTGATATACACATTAGCATTAGCTCCTGCTAACTCAAATGAACACAAGTTTGACACATCACATCTAGACTTGATGTTTTTATCAATAGCCAGGTTCTCTGTTACAGAACGACTCGGAACATTAGGCAACAAATTATGGTCAATCTTTCGTCGGTTTAGTTGACCATCCTCATTCCCTACAGCACAACCTAAATCATCTCCACAGACATCATGGTTGTACATTTGATTTGTACCTCCCTCTAAATCAAATCCGACTAAAAGCAAACTCTCGGGATCAGGATTAGATGGGCTCCAAGATCGATCATTGTCAATTGAAAAAGCATCAAGATAATGGGGAGACCAGCCATTGAAAGTTGTGCCCCCCCCATTATTAATAATCAATGAACTCTCAACCCCAGTCCAACTTTGGATAGGCTCAGGAAACAAGTTACATACGTTAACCGGAATCTCGACCTCGGGAATTTCAAATGCGAAATAGCCTACTGATTCATAAGCACCATGTTTTCGAGTACTAAGAGAAGTAGCATCTTCATCAAATGCGAATGTAAATTGCGACTCTCCTCCACTCACATACTGCTTACAATAACGTAGCCAACCACCATCACCACCATTTCGGGTTTGCTTATTAGCAATAACACCAAACTTACTAAAGTTTTGATGTAGTGATATTTCGTTATTCAGACATGACCAGCCTATAGATTTACCTGGCTCTATTTCAGTTTTTTGGTTGTAGGTACCAGGCGCTTGGAAAAACTCTATTTTTGATGTTTTAGACTCATCTTGCCCTGAAAAAGTAGGGACAGCTAAATAAGCGATTTGCTTAGCTGAAGAAGTTGGCCCTTGTCGACCACGCTCTAAAGCAAGCTTAAATTTTTGGTTAGTTAAACCAGAGATAGCTGTTGTGGCCCAATCTCGGTCCTTGCCCTGAACTTGAGCCATGATCACGGGGTTTGCAATATCACCTCCCTGATATGAGACCGTTTCCCAATCAGAACTGCCACAGGCATTGCCTTTACATTGAGCCTTAGAAGTTATGATGTTTCCAGCTTCACCATAAACCTTGGAACCATTGTCATCGTAAAATGTTAACCTTCCGGGCTCGGTAACAAAGTAATAAATCGGCGACATGCGATCTGTTGAGCTATAACTCTCAGCCGATTCACTTTCAATTGTTGCACCTTTCTTTGAATCCCAAATAGTCGCAACACTAGCCTTTGTTGGTACGCTATTCACGATATCATCAGGATCGATTGTCGACATTAAAAATACAATTGGATTATCATATTGCTTTTGGAACAACAGGTTACAACCATGAGTACAATCCATCCCTTCAATAGACCCAAACTCATAGGATACGTCTTCTAACTCTGGCGGATGAGTAATATTACAAAGTGATTGATAGGTATCCACAGGACAGTTTCTATTTGAGTAATTGCAGTTAGCATCATCAATCCCGCAATAAAAGTCAGAGCTCTCATACTCTTTATCATCAGCAACCACTCGTCCACAAATAGATGAGCCTTTTATAATTGCGTCATCATCAGCCTTAATAGCTCGTGTAGATGAAAATATATAGTTCCCTCCAAAGTCGGGTTCCAACTTCACATCATCATGTGTAGATACAACTTGACCATCACAGACTACAGCACCTTTGAGAACAATATCGTTCTTAGCAGTTAAACTGCCATAGATTACAGATTGCCCCTTATCAGTGGTTATCCCTTTATTTGCTACAAAATTGATTGGAGCGTCTGAACTACCTATTTGGCTGTCTTCTATTTGAATATCACTATTTGAAGTAATGGTAACAGGAGCATCGGTAGAATTGACTATACTGTCACCCTCAGCCAAGTATATCTTGCCGTTACAACGATTCTGACTCGAAACCCAGTTTCCTTGACAATATCCAGTATCATTCGGGAATACATATGTTGTCCCAGCAGAGACTGAATATGAAAAAAACAAGAATACTATGAAGGCTAAGACCAAAACCAAAGATCTAGTGCTGTTTGTACCTACATATATCTTTAATTGATACATTAACTACTCCTTCACCCAAAGTTCTTGATTACGCTCCACTTGGCTCACACCAGACCCACAAACTACCGAAGACTCAAGAATATAAAAACTCATACCAGCTAACTGACCACGACTCTCACACTCCAACCGGTGTAGTTCACAAGAGACCGTCGCACTTTCAACTAAAGTTTCAGCAAAATTGTTAATATCGGGAGACATTTCTTCTTTACATAAAGAAGATACCGCTGACGAAGCCGTAGGATCTGGGTCAGGATAAAACTGAGTCATCACGTACTCATTCACTGAGTGACTGAGCAGCCAAGCTTGAGTTCCCATAACAGAGCGTGTAGTAGTATCGTGAGTTGACCAACTAGTGCGGGTTAAACTTGTCGCGAGAAACCCAACAATAACAATGACAAAAATAACAATGATAAGTGCGCTACCACGCTGTTGATAACTAAGGGACATTGAGCACCTGCACTTCTTGTTCAAAGGTAGTTGTTTCACCATTTACAGTAAATGTAAGGGTTAAATCTACAATTCCGTTTTGCTGAACCGTAGCCGGAGAATATAAAAGGGAACTTTGAGCAACATTTAATTTATCACTGATGATAACTGGCGCTCCACCATTGGCTCTTGTTAAAAAATCATCACCAGAAAGGCAGTATTTAACAGGGTTATCATCAAAAATATAATGCCTATTACTCACAGAACCGCCCACCAAATCACCAGCTTGTCCTGTCAATGTAAATGCAGCCCCTGATACATTCGTACCTGTAGCTTGGCTGACATTGGTCAACGGAAATAGATTGTCGATCTTATCTAGGGTCTGATAGGGGCGTGTTGGGTTGATGACCAATGAGAGGTTTTGTAATGATTGGACATTAGCCTCTGGGTTGCTGACTAAAAAATTAATATCCGCCCCTGATACCACATAGAAACCAGAGTCTACGATTGGGTAAAAAGAGATACACCCACTCGATATTAAAGAGGGGAATAGGTTTGGTACCGCATGTCTCATCTCTCGCGATATTTTTTCAATAACAAAATTGGCTTCAGTTTGTAAACGATAACGCTCTACCGTACCAAAATAACCTTTTACACCCACTTCGGTAAAATTAGCTAAACCAAGTAACAAAATACTAGATACGACAATAGCTAAAATCAGTTCGATCAATGTAAAGCCTTTCATTCGCATCAATAATTCCCCTTAAAAGCACTAAAGGTTACAGTTGGTTGCGTACTCGCTGTAACATCAACAATGACAGATTTAAGGTTATTGCTCGCTCCTGAGACTGCCTCTATAGATACCTCTATTTGAAAATTCGAGTAAGTAGAGGCGTCTTTTATCAGATTGCTTAAATCAGTTTCACCATTAAACGCATCAATATCGTTATAGCTTTGAGCGAGCAACCTAGACATAACACTACCGCCTAACGCTGAAGCTCTGTTGTAATAATTGGCATCACTGGATTGAGCTGACTGTGGTGCTAAAAAAGAGGAAAGTGTAAGCGCCGCAAACCCCAGTAAGACGATTACAATCACTGATTCTATTAAAGTGAATCCTTTGGCATTGGTTATCATTATCAACACCCTCCTATTTCAGCAGAAACGAACCCTTGCTCATTGATACATACCCACACACGGTTATTAGTGTTTCCTTGCTCACTGATTGAGATACCTACCCCGGCGGAAGCAGCAGATAAAGGGTTACCAAGGAGATCAAATTCAAGAGTATTATCAATGAGGCTTGGCTGGTATTGGAATAGGTACCCGTCATCCATCACACGATCACTTCTTGGCTCAGTGTTTTCATCTGAGGAACACGCATTAGGAGAGCCTAAACAATTACCATTGGCAGATAGTTGAAAGTTAGCTTGATCTAGAGGTGATGACGAATCAATATTTGATTGCATTCGATTGACTTGAACTTGCCTTACAACTGAGATGGCTTGATCTTGCAAAGCGTAGAGCTCAAAACTGCTTCGCCCGGACATACGTGATGCAGCTGTAATAGATACGATACCGATGATGATGATGATTATGATCAGCTCTACTAACGTAAAGCCACTACTTGGAAGACCTTTCTTCATCACCAACCTCTCACTACGATGTGACTTTGAGTATACAAGATATTGATATGTAAAACGGTATGGCTACCAATTGTTTTAACAGTAATGTGTTGTATATAGAAAAAAGGCCAGCAGGTGCTGGCCTATAATAAGTAATCTGTAATGCGGTTATAAATTATGGAGTTACAACAGCATCACAAGCAGTCGCACCTTCACCACCTTCACCACCTTCACCAGGAACAATAACTACAGCAGAAGCACCATCAGTAGTTGTTGTTGCCTCAGTATAACGAACACACGAACCGTTAAAGCCATCAATACCGAATACAATAGTACCAGCTGTAGTTACAGCATCATTCTCTAACACACGATCTGTTGTTGATAACTGTGCCCAATCTTCAGGTAACCCTTGAGTCGCCTCAACAATACCAGCAGCATCAGCTGTTGGATAACCCAATAAAATAGTAATATCTTCAACTTCGTCTGTCGGATCAATCGACGCCTCTAAGCCTTCGATCGCAGCCTTACCGTAAACAATACCCGAAGCACCATTAAGTGCTCCAGATAAGCCTTGTAGCGCTGATGCTCGCGCATCATCTTGCAGGTTTAGGAAACGTGGTGCCGCAGTTACAGCAAGAATACCTAGAATAACAATTACAACCACTAGTTCGATTAGGGTGAAACCGCCTTGTCTTTTCATAGTTAAGCTCTCTCTATGTTTAATTTTACGCAGACTTACTGCAAAGTTACGGTCACACGACCAGTTTTAATTTCGTAAACAAATTCATGCTCAGTACTACCTTCTAATTGAACGTAAGTACAGGTTGCATCACCTGAATTCGCTTGCGCTGAATATTTGTAATTTGAGTCATTAGCGACATCTGAAACCGCACCTACTTTAGGTGGGTTTTGCAGCAAGTTTTCCATCAACTCAGAACATGTTTCATCTGAAATATCTTGTGGAGCAGTGCTCGAATTATTGTTCAGAGTCCACGGATAGCCGTCTCGAAAATCAGTATCGACCTTGTTACTGTTCTTTGATCTCGTTAACCAAAAATCAACACCATCATAGTTTACAGTATTGTATGTTTCAACACCTATCTTCTCTGATGGCCTAGCTTCTGCTTCCCACTGTGCTCTTGCCGACAGTACTGCTGTCGCAAAACCGCCAGCAACACCTTCAATGCTTGATTTCTTGGCTTCATCTGTCACATCTAAGAAGCGAGGTAGGGCGGCAACCGCCAATAAACCAACGACCACGATCACTATGACTAATTCGACAAGGGAGAAACCCTTTTGATTCTTAAGCATTTTCTACCTACTCATCTAATTATTAACGCGCATTATACATTCGCGCTCGTATAAAACCATAAAAAAACTGTCAATATTTTCACAAAGCCAAAATATTGGCTTTCACACTAAACCTTTCTCTTTCGAGCAATATATCTATCTGATATTTATCAGTATAATGATAACTGCAGTGAAAGTGTATGTTATCACTTTTATCTTCAACACTTGGAGAGCTTAGCCCTAAAATGCTCCCTTGAGGATATAATTGATCCAGCCAATAGTTACAGTCTCGCTCCGTACCTTGGATAGGCATTACCCACCCAGTTCTGCTGTAGATCTTTGGGGATTCCGAGCCTTCTTCTTGCCCAGCACCCGATAACAAATACTGCTGTTTGAACAAATTAGCTTGCTCTAAAATCCGCTTGCTCGCGACGATAAATGCCGTGTTAGTCGCTTCTTCTTCTACCGTTTTGAATGCCGAAAGCACACCGACAATAAGAAAAAGAATAACCACTGTCCAAATAACAAAACGTGAGCGTTGTAGGTTATTTAGCATTCCCTAGCCTTTGATTGCATCCAACATTCCCCACATCGGCAAGAATATACCTAGCGCCAAAATCAGCACCATGCCCGCAACGATGGTTAACAAAATGGGTTCAATTCTGGCGGTTAAGGTTTTCAGATCGTAATCGACTTCGCGGTCATAAAAATCAGCCACTTCAAGTAATAACTCATCAATACGGCCTGTCTCTTCACCGACGGAGATCATTTGTATGACGAGCGGTGTGAAAATTTCGCTGTTAATCGCGGTCGATGAAACTGTACTACCGGCTTCAATGGCCGACTTCATCGCTTGAACTCGCAACTCTAGAAAACGGTTATCTAAGGCTTCCGCCGATAACGCTAGCGACTGGTTCAGTGGAACACCCGCTTTAAGCATCAAAGCAAAAGTACGTGAGAAGCGTGACAACAGTGCTCGATTCACCACTCCACCAATGACCGGCATTTTTAAGCGTAACCGATCCCACTTTTCTAGCCCTTTGTCTGTCTTAACCCAGGCTTTAAAAGCAAAGATAAGACCAAAGATCACGCCAAGCATTAAGCCCCAGTAATTCACAAAGAACTCAGACATACCAATCAAGATACGAGTTGGCAGCGGCAGGTCGACACCAAAGCGCGCAAACATGCTTGAGAACTGTGGAATCACCTTGATGTTAAGAATGAACATTGCGATCAAGATAAAACTGATCACGAATGTTGGGTAACGCATCGCAGTCTTAATTCGTTTGCGAGTCTCAACTTCCTGTTCGTAGTATCCAGCTAATTGCAGCAAAGCCTGATCTAGACGACCTGTGTTTTCACCAACACCAATCATCGAGACGAACAACGGACTGAATACCTTTGGGTGCATCTGCATTGATGCCGCTAGCCCACGACCATTAGTTAGCTCAGCAACCACTTCTTCTAAGGCGGCTTTCAACTGCTTATTTTCACAGTTTTGAGTTAGGCCTTTCATCGACCTTAATAGCGGTACACCTGCTTTGGTTAGGCTGTATAACTGTCGACAAAACAGAACCAAGACTTCAAGCGGAACATTCGGCGAAAATAGGCTCGATACATCCATATCTAAGACTGAACCACCACTTTTACCCAGTTTGATCGAGGTTGGAATGATCCCTTTGCTCATCAAGCTTTCAGCAGCAAGATCTTCGTTATTCGCGTCTAACTGCCCACTTACTTGGCTACCATCAGAGCTGCGACCTACATAACGATATGTTGGCATATCATTCTACCCCTACAGATAAATTGGGTCAGTGGCACCGGACGCATCACCTTCGCCAAGATGCATTATCTCATCAAGACTCACGACACCTTGCAGAGCCAGTTCCATCGCAGAAGCCAGTAACGGTTTATAGTTTTCAGACTGTCTCGCCGTTTGAGCAAAACCAACCGCATCGTTCGCTCTCAGTGCATCCATCATGTTTTGCTCTAGCTCCAACATTTCAAATACACCAATTCGCCCGCGGTAACCGGTTAAGTTACAGTTCTGGCAACCACGGCCTTTCATAAACGGCACACCCACTTGGTTAGGGAAACGGACGCTCAGCCACTGCTTGCGAGGTTCATCTAACTCATCCTCAACCTTACAATCGGTACACACTTTACGAACTAATCGCTGTGCGACTACTGCTCGAACGGCGCTCGCAACCAAGTAACCTGGAGCACCCATATCCATCATACGCAACGCACTGTCTACCGCATCATTGGTATGCAGCGTACTTAATACTAAGTGACCGGTCAGTGCAGCTCTCAAGCCAATCTCAACGGTTTCGTGGTCACGCATCTCACCGATAAGAATGATATCGGGATCCTGACGTAGAAAGGTTCTCAAGATAGTAGAGAAATCGAGGTTGATCTTAGGGTTTACCTGAACTTGGTTCACACGAGGAAGGCGGTATTCCACGGGGTCTTCCGCAGTAATGATCTTTTTACCCGGTTCGTTGAGCTCACTTAATGCCCCATACAGGGTTGTGGTTTTACCTGAACCAGTTGGGCCGGTAACCAAAATCATGCCATGTGGACGGCGCAGTTGTTGACGCAGACGAACCAAAAGGTCACTCGGTATGCCCGACTCTTCTAGTTTACGTAGGCCTGCTGATTGGTTAAGAAGACGCATAACTACTGATTCACCGTGCTGTACCGGCATGGTCGACATACGAATATCGACCGACTGACCTTTAGCGCGGATATTAAAGCGACCATCTTGAGGAAGACGTTTCTCTGAAATATCGAGGTTTGCCATCAGCTTCAAGCGCAGTACAAGTGCAGAAGCAATATTCACTTCATTCAGCAATGTTTCATGCAGCACACCATCAATACGCTGACGAAGACGCAATACGTTTGAATCTGGCTCGATATGAATATCCGAAGCGCCAACCTGAATAGCATCTTCAAATAGTGAGTTGATCAGCTTAACAACGGTAACTTCATCACTGTCTTCTTCAGCGATATCGAAATCAAAGGCATCATTAACTTGGTGTTCAGCATGAAGCTGTTCTGCAAACGAGGCGATCTCTTTGGTTCTTCGATAATAGCGATCGAAGCCATCAACCAATTGCCTTTCTTGAGCAACAACGAATTCCAACGCGTAATCGCCGAGCTGACCAAGCAAAGACTCTTGGGCAAACAGATCGGCTGGGTCACTCATTGCAACACGCAAAGTGTCACCTTGGCGTCCAATAACCAATGCACGAAGGCGACGAGCATGTACTTCTGGTAAAAGCTGTACCGCTTCAACATCGACAACGGCTCGGCTTAAATCAATCAGAGGAATCGCTAACTGCTGCGACAAAAAGCTCAGCATTTGTTGTTCTGACAAGAAGCCAAGCTCAATTAACGCATCACCGAGCTTACGCCCAGTACTTTTCTGAGCGGCCAGTGCTTGTTCAACTTGAGCCTCAGTGATAATGCCTTCTTCGACAAGCAAATCACCAAGTCTTTTTCTTAATCTAATTTGCATCGCCGCTCTCCTCTAAAGCATTGAGTATTTTTAACCGGTCACGCACAAAGCTTTGTGATTGAGATGAGATACCGACTCGGGTTAAGGCACCTTGGTATGACGCTTTAGCTGATTTAAAATCGAGCTGGCGTTCTTGCTGAATCGCTAAGCCTAACCACCAGCGAGCATTATCTGAATCGACCTCAACCAACTTTTGGTAACTTTCCAATGCCACTTCTTCTTGCTGAGATTTTTGACTCAACGCCGCACGCATCGCCAAGTAATTTTGGGTAGGGTTCGGGGGCAAATGTATTAACGGACTTAAAGCCGCTTCTGATTGATTCGCTTTAACCAGCAGTTTAGATAACCCTAATCGCAGTTTTTCACTGTTGATGTTGAGCTTGATACCAGACTGATAAAGCTCATAGGCTTTGCGAGTATCGCCTTTACCAAAATAGAGAATCGCAAGTTTCTGGCGAACATCTTCATTTCGTGGCGTGTAGCGTAGAGCTTCAGTGTAGCCCTTCAACGCACCAGTAAGATCGTTTGCATCAAGCGCTTTCTGAGCTCGACCTTGTGCATTCACAGATAGCTGTTCCGGAGTTAACTCAACCTGCTCGATCAACATCCCGCTATTTTCTGAACCACCAGAGGCTATAGGCTCATTAGAGGTAGACGCAGGATCTTTTTTGGCCACACTAGCAACGTAAACCGGTTGGGGGATGTCAGTATTAGTCGCTTTAGGCGCGCTTAGAGGTTTAGCTGGTGTTTGTTGTTTTGTCGCTTTTGGGGCAGACGCAACAACCGAGTCAGATACAACTGGCTTAGCTTTAGCGCTTTTTACCATCGTAGTGTTTTCTGTTGAAAGGCTTGCTGAGTCTAGCGTCACCAATTTCTTAGTTGGCGATGAGATAGGTTGAGCAACTTCCTGAATACCATTTGAATCATCAACGACAGAGACTTGAACCTGTAGGTCTCGAGTTGAGATTGACTGATCAACAATAGACTGCTCAATCACAGGGCCTTGCGATATCGCCCAGCCGCCCATCGCTAAGCTCAAAGTAAAACCCGCAACAACCCAAACTAGGGGGGAACGCGTTTTTACTTCAGGTACGACTGCCGCTTCAATCGAAGTCGCTGATTTTTTCTTTGCCAATTCAGACAAGGCGTTGTTAATGACGCTCATAATTAATTCCAACCCCACAGTATTGGCGTTTTAAATTTAGGCTTACACACATCGTACGTTTCATGCATAGCTGAAAACAGATGTTGGTTGTCGATACTTTTCTTATCTTCACTGAACGAAAGCAATAGAGCCTTATGGCAAAGTTGGTTTATCAATCTAGGGATACCTAACGACGAACGACAGATCGCCTTTTTTTGATTCAAGCTGAATAACTCAGGACTGCCACCCGATTTAGCGATTCGATTATCAATATACGCCACCGTTTCATCGAGAGTCAGCGGTCTCAGTGTCGAACTAAATGTGATTCTTTGGCGAAACTGCCTTAGGTGGTAAGCCTCTAATCGAGCATCCAATTCTGGCTGACCTAATAAGACAATCTGCAGCAGTTTTTTATCTTCCGTTTCAAGGTTACCAAACAACCTTAATGTTTCGAGCGCTTCGTCCGATAGAGCCTGAGCTTCATCAAGAATAGCCACCACTCTTAAACCTGAATTGTGCAATTCAATAAGCTTGTGCTGAATGTTATCAACCAAGGTTGCTTCATTATCGACAGCTAAACCAAGCTCTTTAGCAACAGCCTGGCGCAAGTCTGCCCCTGATAACACAGGGTTTGGTAAGTAGATCAGAGCTGTACAGTCATGTAGGTGATTGACCAACATCCGGCAAACCATGGTTTTTCCAGTGCCTACCTCTCCGGTCACCTTAATCACGCCCTCGCCCATTTCCAACGCCGAGATTACCGTCTGAATCGCTTCGAAATGAGGCGCTAAACCATAAAAGAAATCGGTATTCGGCGTTAAGGTAAATGGCAGTTGTTCAAAACCAAAGTGAGCTTGATACATACGACGACCTAGCTTAGTGAGACACTGCCACTCTATATTGAGAAAGTAAGCAATTACTCTTCATCAGGGAACCACTGTTGAAGAAGATCACGTGAACGCTCCAACTCAGACTGCCAAGTATTGACGCCTACAATGGTCGGTTTCAATAAAATCACAAGCTCAGTTTTTTGAGTTAATTGACTGGTATTACGGAACAAATGACCAAGTGCTGGGATATCACCGAGGAATGGAACTTTAGAGGTCACATCACTGGTATTGGATTTCATTAACCCACCAATCACCACAACATCGCCATCTTTCGCACGAATCACTGAGTCAGACTCACGAATAGAGCTTTTCGCCAAAGGAAGTTGCACCAAGCCCGTCGTAGAACCTAGGTTGAGCTCCTTCACTTCTTCCTCTACTTCGATAACCGCTGGGTGAACATGTAAGAACACGCTACCTTTATCATCTATCTGAGGGGTCACATCTAAAGAGATACCAGAAAAGAATGGAGTTAATTCAACCTCAGGAGCGACATTCGCGTCATCACCACTACCGACCGAACTTGATAAATCTGTTACGTAGTATTCGTCAGTACCCACTTTGATAACCGCTTTCTGGTTATTTGCCGCTGTGACTCGTGGGCTTGATAGAACGTTCAAGTCACCTTGAGTATCCATAAAGCTCAATACCGCTTCGAAACTGCCATCTGAGATCGTTACATTGGTTTGTCCGCCTAACAAAGAGCTGATCGCATCTAATGGAGGTAAAGTACTTGCAGGACGGTCGATAACCACACCACCACTGCCAATAGATTTAGATAAATTAGACCAGCTAATACCTTGTTGGTAACCATCACTCAAGGTTACTTCCATGATTTTGGCTTCTAGGATCACTTGACGCTGCAAGCGTTTTTGAGAAATACCTAAGAACTCTCGAACCTCACGAATTTCATCAGGGTAAGCACGCACGGTAATCACACTCGCTTGCGGGGTCACGACAACGCTTTGCCCATCCCCCGAACCAATTAAGTGAGCAACCGCCGCTTCAAGCTGCGGCCAAAAATCACTTTCAGAGGTCGTTTCAATCTCTGTACCACCATTCGATGTCGAGTTTGATGAATTAGAAGAGTTAGAAGAATTTGACGAGTTTGAGTTCGAATTCGAGTTTGAAGAGCTCGATGAATTCGAATCTGAGTTAGAGATCGTACCTGTGGTAATCGTCGTTAGTGAGCGACCAGAACGCTTAACTTGTAAGTAATCGACAGGGATCGTTACAGTGCGAAGACCGGCAGGGTAAACTTGAATCACTTTGCCACGCTTTTCAATATCGTAGCCATACATATCTTGAGCAACAGCCAGTACCTCATCTAACGTCACGTCCGTTAGATTAAGCGTAAGGTTTCCAGACACACTTGGGTGAATAGCCGCACTATACTCCGTACCTTTCACTAGGCTTGCAAAAAAGGTTCTCGCTTCAACGCCTTTTGCCTGAATACGGAAACGCTTAACCGTTTCCATACCCGGAGACATAGAGTCAGAATTAAGCTGAGGCATAAGGTCATCTTGAACCGACGAAGGCAGCTCATGAAGCGCTCTGCTATTGGCTTCATTAATTGATTCGTTTAAAGACTCTTTAATCTCAACAGGATCTCTATGCCCCATCGAACAGCCGACTAAAGATGACACTAGGATTGCTACTACAAGTTTACGCATGTCTTCACTCTAACCTTAATTATTCTTAACATCTAAAGAGAACATCTCTAATTTCCACTGCTTAGAGCTTCTCTGCAGAGTGACGTATTCTGGATCTATGTTCTTAACTCGGTACCCTCTGATCGTTTCCCCTTGTCCGAGAATCTGACCGTTCATAATCGCATAGCAAGGCGTATCTCCCTTACACACGATGCTTTCTAAAGAAGGCAAGCGATAACGAGTTGGTGCTTTCTTAGCCGGCGCCGTTTTCTGTTGAGGTGAAAGCCAGCCTAATGGCGCCGTGGGATCTTGCTCAGCCCACACAAAAGAGCTACTAAATAGCAAGGACAACAAAAGAGTTCTAACCACCGATAAACTCCTGTCTAGTACCTAATGTGTAAACCTCGAACACCAGTCGAGCTTTGGGGTATTCTTCTACTGAGTATTCAAATGTGCGCCAGTAGTAACTCACAGGTAGAGACTCAAGTGCTTGAAGGTAAGCTGAGATATCAAAGTAACTGCCGGTTAGCTCCATTCTTACAGGGTGAAGAAAGTAGCCTGAATATTCGCTGGTCTCTTTATTGTTCGAAATCGCTTCTGGTTTTAATGACTCTAGCGATTCAAGCTTTAGCCCATTACCGGCGTTAAGAACGCTCTCCAATAACTGCGACATTTGAGAAGGTGTGATTAATCCATCGACAATCTGCGAAAGTTGAAGTGAGAGATCTTGGCTCTCCACCAGCAATTTTTTGTACTCTCGATTAATGTCTTTGTCTGGGTCTTTGTTTAACTTAGCTTGCAGAACAAGTAGCTCCCCCTGCTGCCTTTGGTTCGATTGGGTCAGGCTGGTCGCCTTGGCATTTTTAGCTTGTAGGTCGAGATACGCTGGCTCAACCAATAAGGTGAACAACAACATCGATAGGCCAACAAATCCACACAAAAAAAGTAGCCATTTTTCTCTTTGACTTAATGCAAGAAACTTGTCGCTCAGCTGGTTCCACTGCTGCATTATTTACTCTCCCGACGAGTGCTTAGCTCGAACGTCACCACATCCTGATCATTACGACCAATTTTTAGTTTTTCAAAAGTGCGCCCGACTAAATTAAGCTCACTTTTGAACTGACCAATCCAGTTCGGAACGACATTTGCGTTACGAGCCAAGCCACTAAGATCTAAAGTATCGTGGGTCATGTAGATGTGCGAAAGAGAGATGTCATTTCGGCCTAATTTAGCTAAGGAATTCATGACGCCAGAATACCCGACTTGTTGGGATTCGTCGTATTGTCCAACAGCCTTCAAAGCCTCTTTTTTAGCCTCAGTCTCACGTTTGAGACGCGCAACAGCCGCGACTTTCTCTGGAGACGGTTTATGCTGAGTTAACTTACTATTCAATTGGTTAACTTGCTTGTTAAGTTGATTCGAGTCTTGTTGCAGAGCTGTTAGTTCTTTATCTAGATTAGAGACCTGATACTGCATCGCGAAGTAACCACCAAGCAGCAAAACACAAACTACCCCCCAACTCGCAACAACATTGGTCAGCGTAAAATATTCTTTTTTAGGCTTAAGGTGTTCTGGGTAAAGATTGACCTTAAACGTCTCTTTTTCCGCTGCGAGTTTAACCAACAAACTCTCTGAATTATCACGCTCACCTTCAACCAACAATGAAACTGTCGAGCTCAATGTACTGTTTAAGGCACTTTGTAACTCTGCTTCATCTTCTTCGTCACAACAGATTTTCAACTGGTGAAGCTGGGTGCCTTTAATTTGCGAAGAAAGGTAATCAATCGAGCGTTGAAGCTCTAAAGCGAGACCATCCAACTGCAGAGCACTTGACGCAACCCCAGTTAAAGGTGGGACAACACTGCGGATTGTTCTTTGAAAACAAACGGTATTTTCAACAAACGCACCCAACTTAAAGTGTGAATTGGCGCTGCGCTGCAAAAGAATGAAATTAGACAGTTCGCCAGCGCTGTAACCCCAGATTTCATCTTCAGGAGCAACGCCTATTAATTCAACCTGAGCCGAATTAGTGATATTCAAAAGCTTGTCCAACAGCTTTTTAGGCAGGACATATACTTGCAGCTTGTTCGACGTTGGTAACGCGACCGCACTCGCGGTAATTTCCGTGACTCTTTCTGAAACAAGATCTTTGAGTAAAAAAGGCAGAGCTACCGACCATTCACTCTCTGGAATGTCCGGTTTATCAATTTGGTAGGTTTGGTAGTAGTTAGCACAAACAATCAATTGGACGCTATGACTGGTAAACGCCTCACTGCTAAGCGATTTTTTTAGCGCACTCTCCCAGTCCCCATTAACCACGGGAATGCTGGCTACTTGAGGCTCTTGTTCTGTCGATGAAATATAAATGGCATCATTGCCCAGCAGGACAACTTGCGAGCTACCTTTACTATTCGTTGGCTTTATTTTGTCTAAAATCGCTTTAAAATTCATTTTTAACTACTACTCTTACGCCATCGATTTCTTCGTCCAACTTTGACAACAGATTCCGCTTTCGCGGCCTTTTCTGCTTGATTAGGCAAAGGGATAATTTGTTGTTCTTCGTCGAAATATCTCCCTTGATAGCCGTTAATGCCTAACTCTATCAAGGTATTCTTTTCTTGTTTTGTCTCGACTCCAACAGCAATAACTTGAGTTGGAGAATCACCGCACGCCCCAATTAAGCTTCGAACAAACAGTTGGTTCTCATGCCTTTGATCTATTTTCTTTATTAGGCTTCGATGAAGCTTAATATAATTAACCTTCAAGTCCTTAATGTAGTGAGTGCTAACAATGGTTCGTCCAGCTTGGCCGACCACAACTTTACACCCTAAACCTCGCAGCATCTTTGCCACCGGTCTCATATAATCAAGATGAGCAATCAAGTGCCCTTCTGGAAACTCAAACGCAAGCTGAGATCGGTGTTGAGCAGAGAGCTGTAACAACTCACTCCTAAACCACTTAAAGTGCTGTTTATTAGCAAACGGGGTAACATTCAGATTCACCGAATAGTTAATCGATTGAGTTGATTCTTTCAGCGATTTCAACACAACCTTTAGAACCGATTGGTCCATTTGAGCTTGATAACCCACTTGCTCTACCGCAGGCATAAATCGAGACGATTTCAATAAACCTTTGTCAGGATCCTGAATTCTAGTAAATATTTCTCTATGTAATTCATTAGCTTGACCAGATTCCGGCATAAGATAACACCGCTGAGCAAAGATTACTAAATTTTCAGGAAGCAGGGCTTTATCAAGCAATGTTCTCCAACGAACACTGCCTCTATCAAGCTCATTCTTATTCTCTTTCGGGTAGCGGCTCCAGTTATTAATACGCTCTAACTGAGCACTCTTTAATGCCGTTTCCGTTTCATCCATGATCTGGCTATGACGCTCACCTTCGGTATACATGGTCACACCGATATGACACCAGTTATCCGATTCTAAAGGCTCTGGCGGGGTTAGCTTATCTAACTGCCTTAAACACTGAGCAGCCAAGGTCGCAATATCTTTTGCTCCCTGATGAGGGATAAATACAGCAAAGTCCGCTTCGTAATAGCGAGAAAAAATGACATCGGGATAGCGCTGAACGATATTCGACAGTACTTCGCCGACTTCAATAATAAAGCCGTCAGTGATTTGCTTGTCGTTTGCATCACTAACTTGCTCCCATTCGTCGATACGTATCAGTAACACACCGCCTCGTGCGCCACTTTCATGCAGTGCCGATTCCAGCTTATTATCGAATAAAACTCGGTTTGCGGTTCCCGTAAGTTTATCTAGGAAAGTATGGGTACGAATAAAGGTATCAAAGCGACTTCGTTCTTGACGAGCATCTTGCAGCTCCTCGATCAAGACATCTAAGGCTTCACTTGCGGTATAAGGCCACTCTCGCTCATCTCCCTTTGCATGAGCTTCAACCTGACCGGCCAAGATCATTCTTCCTCGCTCTTCTAAGATCTCAGAACCCATGAGTTGCTCTTTCAACCAACGAACACCGCGAGCAAGACAGAACAGAACCAATGCGACAGCCAAAGTAATTGACCACATCGCTTCCATTGAGTAGTTGTAGCCAATATAAGGAGGAAGTGCTTTAAATTCGATTCGGTAGCCTTCATTACGCTCTAAAATGAAGCTTTTCTCATAAAGACGATTAGGATCAATTTGTGGGGAGGTATCTTTGAAACGATAAACGATGCCTGTCTTGTTCGAGAGTTTCATCTCAACAATATTGCTCGCCTGCAACATCTTAGGCATCCAACGCTGCATTGAATACGCGGCGTCGGGGTCTTCCATCTCTTTATCTACAACGTCGACAATACCAACCAAATAATGGTCTAAATATTCCTGTCCAATACGCTTAAAGGAAAGTGTGCCACCAATAAAAAGAATGAACATCGCGCTGATCACTATCACGGTGACAAATGCGACCAATCGAGTGCTCAATTTTAGTGTCGGGGTATATCTCATGAATAACGAAATCCTTTTCAACTCACATTATACCGTATTGCTACTTATACTATAAATTGACGTTGTAAATAAAGCGTTAAGAATTGTAGGTAACAAAAAGCCGCGATGAACGCGGCTTTTTCCAATTTAATACTGTCTTTATAATATATTAAAAACAGGGCTTAAAATGGTTGTGGTGACCTTGATGGCCGACTGGCCACCTCATCCCCTTACCATATGTACATTTCACAAAAGCCTAACAGCAAAATGTAACGAATTACGTAAAGTTTCTTTTTTTAACAATCAAAACTTTACAAAAAGTTAGCCAGAAAACTCTTTAAGTTTAGGAATCATTTTAGCACCATCGTAACTACGTTTTCTCAATTAGATCGAGAAAAAGATGATCTCGCCAAACCTTTTTTAAACCCATCATACTAAACATCTGATAGAAAAGTGCCTGTTAGAAAGTCCGTATCAACCCAGATGTGATGCATACTGTAAAACAGGAATATGGAGGTACCGATGAAAGAACGCGATCTAGATAAGTTAGACTCAAAAGGTCAATACGCAGGACAAGCGCTTAAAAGCTCTCGATGAACTATCTACGTTAGATCAAGAAATGGATCGATATGACGAATAGGCACCAAACTAACTTGTAGTGACTCTTACTCTGTCTTAAACACCCGCTCTGGTAAGGAACAACTAGGCCGTACAGGCAACCTGTTGGTATCGCAACTCACAATTGGACAGAAATGAGTTTAGGAAACTACAAACCTTAGCAAAGCATCAATTAGTATAAGTATGGAAAGTCGCTTAACTCATTCTTGTTGATATGCATAATTCTAAGCAGAATGAACTATGTGTCCATTCTGCTTAGTTTTATGCTGTTTGCTGATAAGGGCCTGTGTTAACTGTGTACTTAATAGCATCACTCAAATCAGCTAACGGCTCGGTGTCACAATACCTCGCTAACTTGAACTTAAAACCATCGCCATAGTTGTAAGCTGCCCCCTTGAACTGCAAGTAATCACGGAGAGATTTCAATAAGTAATCTTTTCCTGAAATGGCATGTAAGGGGTTGTCTAGGTTCGCTACCGCGCTCTCAACACTCTGATAAAGTTGGTCGTAAGTATCTTGTCCATGCGCTGCAATGACTAATGTTTGAATTTCATCAATCACTGCTTGTACTCGGCCATCACATACTGCTGAGCCTCTAGCCCTAGAAACTTTTCTACAAACATCATAGTAGCTTCGAGATACGGTCTTGATACCACCTTCTTGCATCAGCTTCCATGCAACTGCATACGTCTTGAATAACTTCAATAGCGGCTCAGTCAAACTGCTAAGATAATTATCCCAATCAAGTGCCTCTAACGCTTCTTCTGGCATTAAGCGTCCAGATGCATCTCTTAGCAGTTCTGCACTCGCATTCTTACAAAACAAGTAATTTTCTACGCAGTACAATTTATGTTGGTATAGGCGCTCAAGTCCCTGAACTCTCTCTCCATGCAATAAATCTAAATCACCATCAATGATAAAAAGAGCTGGCGAATCTTCGTTGTATTCCGCACAGTGCTCTACAACCTTACCTCTACCGTGTAGAGATATGACCTTTTTAATCTTGACTTCATGATTGACAGCTCTAGATAAAAGCATGGTGTAAAGAGCTTCCGCCTCATCATCTTCCACGTATATTTCAATATCTTGCAAATCTCTATAGAACAGACCAATACTACGATTTGCTGAATTCGACCTTACTGGCAAACCATACATATGTTAGTGCCCACCATTTAGAGGAACATACATATGGTTGCGACCACCGATAATTGATGGTGAGTGTGTAGCTAGGACTAACTGTAGGTTAGGATTTGCCTCTAGTACTGCATCTACAAACATATCTTGCCAAGATATATGCAAGGAAAGTTCAGGCTCATCAATGATGAAAATGCCACCTTTAAGTTTTTTATCCAGCACTAAGTGAACAAACATAATTAAAATTTGACGCTCACCAGAAGATAGTACAGATAAGTCTCTCTCTGTATTTCCTATTCTTATTTTTATCTGACCTAACTGATTTATGTGAATAGATTTTCCAGTTTCATTTAGAAACTTATTGACCAACCCTTCAAGTCGATTCAAGTCTTTATAAATACCGCGCTTCTCTATTTGATATTTCTGAACCAAGTCAAACAGTCTATCAATACGCTTTAGCTGATTTTGATTTATAACCCATTCAGACATAGCCTCTTGAAAATCTTCATCAACAATTTCTCTTTCAAACGCAGACTTTTCTATACCAGCAAATCTTTCAATCTTATTGACAATACTTTCCAACTTAAAGAAAAAAGCATCAAATCTTTTTTCCAGCGCTTTGTTTGATACATCTAAATTATCTAACGTCTTTCGTATCATCATTTGTTTAGATTGAAGCTCACGCAATGTAGTCCGTGTAGGGAACTGTGCTCTAACGTCAGCCTCACCGAACACCAATGAATCTAAGATTATGTTATCTCTTAGTTTCTTATCAGCTCTAGACTGAACATTTTTAGCTCTAAGGCTGGCCTCATGAATCATTGCTACTACTTCATCAACACTAACATCACCAGTCTTAATTCTTTTTGCTGCACGGTGGTGCATTTCATTTCTGAAATAACGAACTTCTTCATTTGAATATTTGATGGAAGAGATAAACTCATCATCTAGAGAAGACTTGATAAATCTTCTATCCAAACTTAGAAAAATTGGTGTGGTAATCTTACTTATGTTTCGTAATGTTTCGCTTTGCTCCCTATCCCAGCGATGACGAGACTTAGGAGATTCCAAAAATTCCCATGGGATTAAATCTTGATTATGGTCATCTCTATGTCCATCTAGCGTAATTAATAAGCCTTCTTCAGTCTTTCGATAAGCGATATTGATTATTCTGTTTTTATCTTCAATTACTAATCTTGAAACGGAAAACTCAATTTCTCGTAATTGCTCTAATGATGGCGTGAGCATAGCCATAATCATTTTTAGAGCTGTAGTTTTTCCGCTTCCATTTAGCCCTGCGAAAAAGTTGACGTCTGGTCTAAAATCTACGTTAAAGTCCAGATAATCATGTACGGCTTTTGCCTCAAATCTCAACAGCTTCATATCAAACCCACTTTTTATCTAATGAGTGCATATTACCAAACTAATAAGACAAGAAAAGGATATGTGTCAAGAACATAGAAAGCCGCCGATAGTCAACAAGATTTACGAACACCACAAAGCAAGCGAACAGTTAAGTTGCTCAACACATGAAATCAAAACTCTTTTTCAGATTTCTAAGCGAGTCGATGGGATCAAATTGATGTTCCTTAAGTATAATAAACAGATTTTTGGCATTAGGAAAAGTAAGCCAACTGACGCTTTACTGAAATGAGTAGTTAATCTGTTGAAACAAGGAATGGGGCAGAAGTGTGTTAACAAACTAGCAGGGTCAGATCTTGCCTTTTGCCTATGATTCGTAAAGTCCTTACAATGTCGCTTCAAATCAAATATGTATTACCACACTTTGAAGTAACCCTTTAAGTTACGGGAAAAATCGTGTCTCTGTCTATAAGGGCATCCGGAGTACTCGCTCTGTCTAGACTAGAAAAAGGCAAGATCTGCCCCCTATTTTTTGGGCGCTAAAAAAGATCTCTAAGACGAACAAAAGGCTTACCAGTCTCTGCTGCGCGACGTACCTTTTTAGATAATACCTCTTGCAACGAAAGCCTTTCTTGCAACATATTGCAAAGATCTAGACCGTCCATGCAAACTAAACTTTTCCCTTTGCCAAAAGCTAATAACCCCTCTTCGGAGAAGCCACAATCACTAATGAAAAGTCCCCTTGCCCATGAAGCTTTGTCTTCAACCTTTGCATTAAAAGAACGTAGATCTGCGGCATCAACAGGTTTACTGGTCCACTTAGCTTCTAAAAGATAAGTTTCGCCTGACATTTCAAAACTGCCATCAACCTGTTCCCCTATCAACCGAAATGAAGATCTACCATCTAAACCATTAGCATCAAATAATTCCTTTAAGAATTTCTCGAATGCATAGCCTCTAGCTTGCGGCTCCAAGCTGCTAACAGTAATTAGCTTGTTTAAAAATTCATCTGCTACGTGACTCGGTATGTTTGAAAAGCTTGTTCTCGTTGCTTTATAGTGAACACTTTCAGGAGCCTTTCCTCCTAGCTTTTCAATCAGCAAATAGAACTCAGATTTTGCTAGCTCCATGGCCTCTTCTTGACCCGAACGACGACGTATAGCCTCACGGTAATCCCATAATGCGAGCAATACTTTTATAACCTCGTTAGTATTTGCCTGACGTAGATAACAACGTAATCTTTTGGCTTTACTACCGCCATCTACGGCATAGCTAGGACTGTCGATATTAATACCTAGCTCTTCAATAAAGAATTCTGAGAATGTTCGATTCGAAAAATCAAGGACATACCCAGCCCCCATCTCGAATATTTCATCAAGTAACTTAACATCAACTGACTTTAGTTTTTTCTGTACTTCCATACTGATGACTCTGTTGAAAATTTGATTATATCGATGTAAGCCAAACGCTTACTAGACGGTTAAAAGGCGCTTTTCATCCTTCTATAATGCATTCTTTCTCTTGGGTCTTCAATTTTAAATCAACAGCTTAGCACTCGAATTGAGAAGTTAGTTTACTCTTTGAGAGAGAATTTCTGGATATGCTGAACTCGGATAACTTTTAGTATGGAAAACGCACATTAACAAGGTGTGAATGAGTAAAAGCACTAACTGGAAATGGGGCAGTTTCGTGTCACACCACCCATACAGCTCGTTAAACATGAGCGGTATTGCTCGGTTCAGAATTTCAATACCAGACAATACCGTGGGTTTTAGCTAGCAAATTTAGGGCAACCAGTCAGTTCTAGTTACATCGAGGAAGCGAAACCGACAGATTACATTCAAACTAATTCAACTTGAGGTAGCTCAGCAGATAAACTAAACCTAGCCATCGCTAGGTTTAGTTTATTGGGTTAACGCTATGGTGTTGCGTAGTAATAATTTTTGAACCAAGCAATACCAGTACTTGGTTCGACATTAAGCGCGTTTCACCTCTGGCAGTTCGTGTTTAGGAAACTCTTAATTTTCGCTATACCGATATAACCTTCGGCGTCCATTATATCCATTGGAGTACGGCCATGTAGCTTAGCATTGCGCATATTGACCCAACCGTATCTAATCTCGGGATTGTGCGGGTAAAGAACTCTCAAATTTTTGTGGATCGCCAATAGGTTGCGGATCCTTTCCTGTGAATCCCGCCCCATAGGGATACCTCTAATCCCACGTTCCATTGCTCTCAATCTGTTGGTGTTTGTTAGACTTATACCTAGCAGCGAACATTGAGTGCTACGTGGAATATTCCAGTAGCCAAACAGCGTCATCACGGCCCTCGCCAACGTTATCGACGCTTCTTTGTTAAGTTGCTCCACAATTTACATCTTCCCTAATTCAAGCTGAGTTATATTGAATTACTAGTAGTATAACTGGATTATCAGTTCAGCGGGTCAAACATCATTGCTCATGGCCTCACAATGAGGCGGTCATTAGATCGCGCTTGAGCTACATTGGAGTGCTATTGATATCTCATTAGTACTCATTCGAGGTTTATGAATGCAGATGGTGGGCGACTTTCCTATATAGCTAAATTAGAGAGTGTCACAGATGGATAGAATACAGCAGTTGTTGGATACATGGGGTGCAACGGAAGAACAAGCAAAGAGGATTTCGGCCACTATTGATGATGACGTGCTGGACTACATACACGACTCTCTGTTTATGGCATTTAATAATCCAGCTAACCAACAAAAATTCATGAGCATGAAAAACAAAAATTCGCCTTTCAACGGCGCTACACCATTAGCATACCTAGCACAGCACCCAGAACGAGCACGACAAGTGGCAGAGCACATTCTGTCACTTGGTATGCCGTGGTGAATTGAATTGAATTGTCCGAGTGTTAATGGCTTGTATATAGAAGAATCATTTCTTGGTTTGGCTATAAGCGACTTGGACTTGTCAGCGACCAGTATGTGTAAACTTGAAATGTGAGAAACCTTACCTTCGAGTAGCTTTTAACCCATTTCAAAACACAATAGTTGTTTGGTGAAAACAGTTCGGAGTTCCGAACTAATTTGCGCGGATAGCAGTTTAGCGAAAACAGTTCGGAGTTCCGAACTAATTTGCGCAGATAGTAGCTTGGTGAAAACAGTTCGGAGTTCCGAACTAATTTAGCGATGGTCATTGGTTTCGGAATTTGGCATGTAAAATGAGTGACTCCATACGCCAACTAATACGCACTGAGTTAATGAGAAAATGCACAGGCTCGTTTATGCCCCTTTCCTAGTTAGCGATAGCAAACCACATAAGCCTTGCCTCAATAGTTTGCGATAGGTTTCCTTATGCAAAACGAGATGTATGTGGAAATCCCCCAATTAGTCGTATTTTCTCGTTCATAATTTTATGGCGTATGGTGATACACTATTTAAAACAATTGTTTGCGCTTAAATATGGTGTCCGGTAGATGCGTAAAGAAAACAAAATGGAGTGTATAATTACCCCTCTTTGGGATCTAATAAATTGTTAGATTTTCATTACGCACTGTGACAATGGAGAATGAAGTTGTTTAATTTGTTTGTTTCATACGCCCCAGAGAGTTGGGATTCCTCGCCATATGAGTGTGATAGAAGTCGTGCTGTTGTAGAGTATACGGCTAATGAAATCAGTGAGCGGTACAAATTTTTTGATGACAATGCAATTAGTGAACTGAAAAGCTTTCCTGCTCTATTTGTTACCGAAAATGAGGCGACACAATCCAGAATTGGTTACATAACAAATATTAGGCTACGTAACAGTTCAGTAGTTATCGACTTCGAATTTGACCCTATTCTTCCTTCGCTACCAAAAGGCGCAATAGAGAACATGCGTGTTGATATCGACTTGGGGAGGTTTGAACTTTCTCGCACGCATTGGGCAGTCAAAGATGAACCAATATTTGAAATTCTCATAAAACATGGTTATCTGAATCAAGCTCAAGTAAATGCAGCCATCCAATCGAGAATGCCACTTCCTCCAGTCGTTAAACCAAACACTTCAGATTCTCAAGGTTTTAATAAATCGCAAGTTTTCATCGTACATGGGCATGATGACCTAGCAAAATTAGATGTTTCAAATTTCATTACTAGCTTAGGGTTAGAACCAATAATCCTCCATATGCAGGCAAGTTCCGGAATGACAATCATTGAAAAAATCGAGCATTACTCAAATGTTGGGTTTGGGATTGTGCTTTACACGCCTTGTGATACCGGAGCAAAAGTTGGAGCCTTAAGTGGCCGATACCGTGCGCGCCAAAATGTTGTTTTCGAACATGGATATCTTATTGGCAAATTAGGTCGCCCAAGAGTATGTGCTGTAGTCAAAGGAGACATCGAAACGCCAAACGATATTAGTGGCGTAGTTTATGTAGGTATGGATACAGGTATTGAGTGGCAAGAGCAATTGAAGTTAGAAATGAGAAATGTAGGTTACAGAGTATAGAAATCTAACAATATCATGAATGAAGGACGTTTATCCGTGGCGCATTTTTCATAGAAATGCCGTAATTTAGGCGTTTTAATCAGTTTTGGCTAGTAAACGCCCTTTATTCAAGCATGATGCATTATATCCAATAAGGAGTTCGTAGATGAATTTTGATTTTTTATCTGACCTAGCTGATGAGCTTCAAAGGCTGCTTAAAGAGGCTGGACTAATAGTTCCTACATACGAACAATTGCGATTACAAGATAAGCGCAGTGAAGAGCTAAAAAGCAAAATTCAGCATTACGACCTAAGCAATTTATTAATTCACTTTTTCACAGTTTACTCTAGAAGAATCCCTATTACTCAATGGAATGTCCATACCTCAAGTAAACTGGATGGACGGAATGAAATTAGTGACATTGTACGAAAACTCGAGAGTGGAGAAGACGTCAATGGATTACTGAGCAATAAAGTTAAGAAAATAAATCAAGTTAAGCACGCCGATTTGCTCAGATCTGAGTGGGGTATTTATCACTTACATTTTAAAGAAAGTCGAAGTGAAGAGCTGTTGTTTGTTTACTTTAATGAGAGCAATGCGTACCTAATTGATATCTTGAAGCATGAGAAACGCGATGGTTCAGTTGTCACTTGGACAAACACCGATTTAGTTCAAATTATGCATGATAACTGGCCCCATTTAATTAAACCTTATATCTTCAAGACTAATTCTAATGCACCTGTGTTAACTACTGAACAAAGGCGGACTTTGCGGAAAAAAGCAGGGAATACCAATATTGTTGTGAGCGACGGAACAGAATACATGCCATTAGGCGGTGGCTTTTCGTCGAGTAAGCATCCTATTCACGCGGTTATGCAATCAGATTTTCTGTTTCTTACGGTTAAAAAGCTCCAAACTGATGTTAGGAATAACTGTCCTGCTATAAAGAAAGCTTTGGGCGAGTATACACCTGAACCTCATTTGAAATTAAAGCTCGATGATAGCTTTCAACCACTTGTAGTAGAGTCAGAGAAGGGGATATTGCTCAACTTACAAGCAAATGAAGAACACGGATAACACAAATGAGTATTCTCCGGTCAATAAGCGATAGCATGCTTATGGCTGCGTTAGCAGCCATAATTATTTTTTCCTAAACACAACTTATCTGAACCGCAAGGTTTAGAGTGTCAGCCCTAACTAACTTTTGTCCAAATGTTAGTTACGACACCAACAAGTCACCTGTACGATCTAGTCGTGACTAACCTGCGGGTGTGTAAGATCGAGTATGAGTTACTACACTTAATCCATATTCCCCCTACCAATGACCTTAGTCAACTTACCTCTGGCTCAGTTTCAAACCATAAAATCATACCGACAGAATAGATTAATCATCGTCGAACATCGTATCCAGCTCATGCCAGTCAGGTAGCTCGGTAGACATAGTAACTAGCGTGATCTCATACCCTAGAAAATTCGCATAGTAGTAAAGAGTGCTAACCGAACCTGAAAACCTACCATTTTCGATTCTTGAGATTGTTGTTGCTGGCACATTAATCCTTGCCGCAATGTCACGTTGTGTTAAGCCTTTGCCTTTTCTCGCATTCAATAAAGTTTTTCCTATTTTTCTCTTATTTAGCATCAGCTTACTCACTTCTGTTGCTTGGCTTCTAATGGTTCATTTAACTGCTCAACCGTCATTCCATGTTGAGTTGCGTTGTACAACCATGTGTGGAACTGCTCTAGAAACCTGCTGTTTTCCAACTCAAGACGTGCAATGGTTCGATCGCGCTTTTCTAGTTGGTCAGCCGCTGCCTTCAAGCTGGATGGCAAAGTTCTAGTGCGTGCAGCAACAGCTTTAGGTGCATTGCCTGAGACAAGTGCTTTAACCTCTTTAAATGCCGTCTTGATACGAGCCTGCTTTTGCAATGTTTGCCTAGTAGTGATGAGCCTGTAGTCATGTGCCACCGCATCTACCAACCTATCCCACGTTAATTTGGCATCCATCGGCCAGTCATCCAATAGATCACAAACGTCACTGATGTCCTCGTCTGTTAAATGTTTAGCCATAACAATCAGTCCTCGAAAAAATCCATACAGTCCATATCATCCAAATCCTCAAACAATTCGCCATCTTTTGTCTCCGGGATACTCTCAACACCAATCATTTCATCAATCGTCACCTTCTGAGCTTGAATCGCCTTGATTCGTTGATAGTTTTCAATTCTAGGTAAGCGCTTCTTGCCATTAGCATCCATTGCGCGATCGAGTTGAGTGACATCCTCCACATTAAGGAGCCTAATTAGAGAGCCATCTTCGATGCTGGGGTCTTCCATCATGGTAAGTAGTTGCTCACAGCGCTCTGTGGTAAGTTTCCTGCGTTCATAGAACTGCACAGCCCCCTGCACGCCATCATCAACTGCCTTTTTATCCATTTTAAGCAGCTTCTTCTCGTCTTTTATGCGCTTGCGGATACGCTCACACTTGCCGTCATCCCCCTTTTCACAAACTTGTTGATCACAGTTGATACAGTCACGATATTTCGTGCAAGGCTCTGCCATGTATGACGTCACACACATACCATACTCGTTGGTATGCGCCGTTAGTGAAGCCCTAGTGTTCAGTTCTTGAAGGCTTCGAGGGGTAGCAACCTGCACCTGAATTTGCGTTGTGCCTGTTGTTGGGTTGCTCATCAAGTCTTGCGAGGCAAGCTCTGCTTCTCGGTCTTCAATATAGTCAGCACCATACTCCTCTGGGGTGGTATGGTCATAATAACGATTGTGTTTCGGGTCACTGCGCATAGCCCAATTAGCTCGTTGCTGCCCATCCATGCCATTCACAGAGGCCAAAGTGTCTAGCATGTGCCGAATTTGATGGGATGTTATGGACAAATCACCATGTCCCCAACGCTGAAAGACCGAAAACGTACCTGTTAGTTGTCCACCTGTTGCCCTGTTTTTTTTCTTTGTTGGCGCAAGATCTTCGTTTAGCGTGTCAACGGTGGGGATGTACAATTCAGTCGGAATGGTTGGCTTTTGAGTGCTGAAGCAATTAGTGAATCCTGAATACAAAGCTTGCGACCACTTAATTTTCACATGCCCATTGCCGTTATCAAATGGTATGTAAGGAAAGCCTTCTGGTAGTGCATCCCGAAGTATTAGGTTCAAATCTCGGAGCGTAACTTGATAGTCTTTACGCAAGACTCCTTTGCGCGTTAATAATTTCGCTCTAGCACTTTGCCATTTTCTCCGATTTCCGGTGTTGGAAAGATTGCCATATTTGGGCATCTCCAAGCCCAGTGCCATTGCAACCTCATCCTGAGTCAATAGCTGGTCTTCAGGCACATCAGGGCATAATTCATGCCTAGGGAAACTCGAACTCTCTTCTAGCATTTTTGCAAATTGTCGTGCTGACTCTGACTGTGCACGTAAACGCTCTACAGCAGTTTCGACAACGCCATACATACACGTGGGAACCCACTTGTGTGCGTGCCCAAAATCCTTACCTGAGTACCACTTTATTCCCTTAATCTGAATGGTTGCAGAAAGATCTAACGCTTCCTCAACTGCGTCCTCTTTCCTTTTTTCATCCTCTTCTATGACGTTCCCATCGTTATCAAATTCATTCCCCTCATCAGCCTCAAAAACAATATTGTTTTCTTGTTGGTACTTAAGGATTTCCCTCACATCATCTTTAGTAAAACCATCTATTTTTAGCACCTCCCAGATCTTCAGCTCATCGATGTGAATGGGGTCGGAAAGCAGGTATAGCGGTTCTGAACCACGATTAGGAGCTGCCATCAACAAACCCATCGTAGATGTCGTGAATATGTCCCTAGGACTTAAGTCTTCTATTTTTTGTGCATTAACAGAGGCAAGAGCCAGCAGCGCATTTTCATCCGGCATTTTGTCCTGCCGTCTCTTATCTGCATTATCACCCGTTGAATTCTCAGAGGGCTTTTTTAGTCTACTCTTCCACCTAAATGGCTTCAGTAACTTATAATCAATCAAGAAGTTGAGAAGATTATTCAAGCCCCGCCCAGCCTGATAAGCAGCTCCTGCACCTAACGATTCCTTAGCTGCTCGTTGAGCTGAGTCGAAAACTTTTGCATTGAGCTTAGTGGTTTCAAAATCTTCACCCTTGTGTAGCCGTTGCCAGCCTGCATTGATTGCGCGCAAGGCTTGGAATTTAACGTTGATGCCAGCTTTGGTTCCGCCACCATAGGTGATGTAGCTTTTTGCAAAGGGAATTAGAGACCCATCCAGCAACTCACCTTCATTTCGTTGTCGGCTATTTGCACCAAAAATAGTAAAGTTACCGACTTTAGCCCAATAGTGTTGGTCATAAACATACTTATCGTTCAGTGGTGCGATTTGACGTCCGAACTCAATGAAGTCAGCTTGGTTTTTCGTATGCTCAAGTTCATGTTTAGGCTTAAAAATCAATACATCAGCCATTGTTATACTCCCTACATAGCTGAATTACTTGGCATACCGCTAGAATGGCACGGTCATTTATTGAGACGATTTGCATGTCACCATTTGTGTCTATTATTAATCGCTCACGTTCTTCAACCAGCCACTCAAGAATTAGGTGGTGAGGGGCATGTGCCCATGGACGGAATTTAGGACAGAAATAGCACGCAATTGGGGCATAGTCGTGGCAGAAGCTGCTTGTGCCACAAGAGCCGACATCACAATCTTTTTCTCGACAAGGAATACGTGCCGCACCTTTATTCTCGGCATTGGCTTCATCCTCATCTTCAACCAGTTTTCCTGCAAACGCAGAGGCGTAGCGAGCCAATGGTTGGTTCATGATTTTTGCAATATAGACTGCATGTTCAGGGGTATTTGCAACGTACACCTTTACATTTTGCGTATCAGAATGATCAAGTAAATTAGCAAGAGTAAGCACGCCAGCGCCCTCCCTTGCGGCACGCGTACCGAGGGTGTAGCGAAAACGATAAGCGTTTGATTTCAAGGCTTCACCAGTACGCTCACTAATAATTTTCAGCTTTTTGACCGCAGTGTTTAGTCTGTTGCTCAAATTACTGGTTTTGATATGAGGCAGCTCGGATTTGAGGTAATCCATTAAGGCATCTGGGGCTATTGATTGAATTTCTTCAATGGTGCCGACGTCGATAAACAAGGGCAGCTCGCCTTGTTCTTCAGGCGTCATTTTCCGCCCTAAAGCCTCTTCCACCTTTGCTGTTTGCTCTTTGATATGTAGCTCAACAACTTGTGCAACCGAATTCACTAAAGCATAAGGCCTTAGGATACTGCGGAATTTCCCTCGACGAATTTTTGCTTTAGGGATCAGCACTACATACGTTGGAGAACCTGTGTATTCGGAAGAGTACGAAAAGTCTTTGCATTTTATGGATGCAATCTGAACACCACGTCGACCCGACGCTTTAAACATTGAGAGGCAAGCGTACTCATCAACTCTTAACTTCCCTTCAGCGTATCGATGTGCAGCATGTAACCCGATAGCCTCAAACTCTAAATCACTGAATGGCCCTGTTTCAGGATCTAGAGTAAGAACAGCAACGCCTTTGTCATTGCCGCCTAATCGCCATTGGTCAGTAAGCCTAAACACTGCATCATCAATATGTTTATCCAACTTCAAGTAACGCATCTGGCGTAGCATTCCCCTTACAACCGAAACCTTGTACCACTCTTTCTTAGGAAGTTTGTTTTTAAAGGATGCAAAACCCAGCTCAGTTAAGTCGTTTTGACCTGTAATTGTTTGGTATAACTTAAGTTGTATTGCAATGTTTTGAGTATGTTTAGCAGATGAGGTTTCAGCGTAATACACCAATACCTCTCTAATATCTTCTTGTAATGGCTGCACAAAAGAATCTAGAAAGCCGACTGATAGTGTCACATCTCGATTAAGTGTCCATCGGCTAGACAGATAATTAAACTCAAAACCATTATGTGACATTGATATCGAGACCTTACCATCACTTGCAAAGTCAAAATTCACATCGTAGTGATTCACGTTAATCATCTCCCGTCCAAAATTCCTCATCTCGCTGCTGAACGATGGAACTTATGGTGGTTGACGCTTCCTCCTGAAGGTCTAATGCCATTTCCAAAGCTCGTTTATCATCATGGCGTTTGGAATAACGCTTCGCACTTTTAGAATCCTCTCTCCACCCCATCAATTTTTGCCTATCAGCTTCAGACTTGGCTTCTGTCGTTCTCCCCTCAGCAATGCGTTTATCTGCAAAGCCACTGAATTCATCGTTCCACGTATGACGACACGCATGAGGATGAACCCTAAAACCAACCACCTTAGAAATCTCACGAAAAATCTTGTTTACCTGAGCTAAGGATAAGGCTGCATTACTTTGTTGCTTATGATTGTGGGTAACAAAAAGAAACTCGATATGTTCAGAGCCAGCAGCATTAGGGCGATGGTGGATAAGGTAGTTTTCATACATCTCGGCTAGACGTTTATCCATCGGCACATATCGTCCCAACGTCTTCCCCTCGGGTCTGTGCCTACGTTGATCGGTATAGTCTGAGTTAGCGCGGAGCATCACGAAGTAACGACCGTCTTTGTCGCGCTTTCTGATATCGGAACTGTTGCGGTCTGTTTTTACTCTGATTTTAAGTAATTCTCCACGACGGCAACCGATGGCAAAAAACATATTTACGATGAGCTGGTTACGATATCGAAGAGATTCTGATTTCCAAGGGTTCTCCGAAGAATCTGGATGAACCACATCAAGGACTCGTATTTTTTGAACTGGCTCTAGAGAGCGCCAATCGTCCCAATCAAGGGCTTCGTCACACGTACCGAACTTACCTCCCCTAAGTTTTTTTAGTTCCACCTCAGCCGTGGAATCCTTAGAAGGAAACAACTCTTCTTCCAACCAGCCAATAAATTGCGCAAACACAGTTAATCGGTTGTAAGCCGTGTGAGGGGATATGTCACCCTCTGGATTGGGGATGATATTGGCTCTTGCCGTTTCGATTTTATTTTGCTTGATACTCACAACATTGGAAGATTCATGTCTAGCAACCATTTCGCGGAATGATGCCACTGTAAAGCCTGAGTGTTTCTTGATGTTCTCAAACTCTATTTTTGTCAGGAAGTCACCGACCTTGCATCGTTCAATCAGATCAATTTTTTCAAACTGACAGATTTCATCAAGGTATTTAAGATGCTCAAAAACACGATAGCATGTGTTACTGGCATTAGATTGATTTCGATAATGCAAGGTGACAAAAAGGTTGTGGTAAGGTAGTGGTATAGCGTCTTCATCTAGAAGAATTGAGTAACTTTCACCGCTAGCTAATTGGAATTTAGTAATCTTCATTTTTCCTCTCTCGCAAGCTGTATTGCCCAGACCTGCTCGCGCCTCACGGTGACAATCCTCTCTTCCAAGTCAAAGAACTCTGACAACAGAAAGCTACTCACAAGCTCAATATTTCGATTGATCTTTACGTAACTCAACGTAGGAAAATCATCAAATATTTGAACAACGAGAAGAGGAAGCAACACCTCCTTCAGGCATTGCTCATCGAAGAATTCACTATCAAATTCAAGAATGTACAATCCCTTCCCCTCAACACTTTCACCGATAGGCTTTGGATCATTGAAGACAACATCAAGGAGCACTCGTCCTGATTTAGAATCTCGTAACACATAGTAGCCATGGTGTAGTGACTCTGAAGGATCGTTACTCAACGCCTTTATCTCATCAAAAGCCGGACGTAAGTAGGCAGTCACTCTTCCACATACCAACTCCCAAAGAGTAGAGTTGTTGACCCCTTGCTCCAGAAAGCGGGACACATTGATTAAATCATTTACGAGTTCAGCACCATATTGCAACCTCATCTCTACCACCTGTTTGATTCAAAGTGAAGTTACCCTAGCAAACCACAAAAGGAATAATCACTAAAAACACAAACCACAAGACAAAAAACGAGATAAAGACCACAAAATGACAACAAAAAATCAATTTAAAGGCAATAGAAACACTAAAGAGAACATATGGATAATGTAAAAATTACTTGCAAAGCAATGAGTTACAAGTAAAAACTACATTTATAGACAAGATTCTAATGAAATTAAAACAAACCACCAATAAATACAATTAAACTGAACTTTACGATTAATTAGTTTACAAAAACTCAAGGTCACTCCTAACCAAAATTCAGACATAAAAAAAGTTTACAGAAGTTGTAACACTCACTGTAAACTTTTTCTCTCAACCTCTTGTTATACTTGACTTAAATAATCAAATTTAACAAAACTAGGTCTCAGGTAATCGTCAAAATGGGATGTCATCATCAAAATCCATTGGCGGCTCATTATATTGAGGTTGAGCCTGCTGAGGAGCTTGTTGAGGTGCTTTCGGCTGCTGTTGAGCTGGAGCACTGTATTGTTGCTGCTGTTGTTGTGGCTGTTGTGGCTGACCCCAACCACCTTGCTGCTGGTTGTTACCCATGCCACCTTGAGCAGGAGCACCACCTTGAGCACGGCCGCCAAGCATTTGCATTACACCATTGAAGCCTTGAACAACCACTTCTGTTGTGTAGCGATCTTGACCGCTTTGATCTTGCCATTTACGAGTTTGAAGTTGACCTTCAATGTAAACTTGAGAACCTTTACGTAGGTACTCACCAGCAACTTCCGCTAGCTTGCCAAACAGAGCAACACGGTGCCATTCTGTTTTTTCACGCTGCTCGCCAGTTGCTTTATCACGCCATGATTCTGACGTTGCAATGGTAATGTTCGCTACTGCGCCGCCATTTGGCATGTAACGAATTTCAGGGTCATTACCTAGGTTACCCACTAATATAACTTTGTTAACTCCACGGCTAGCCATGATTTGCTCCGTCTAAATTCATAGTCTCAGAAAATTTTAGCGCACAAGAATAGCATGCTTTTCTGCAGTGATAAATCGCATTCCTATTCTCTCCTCACTACAAAGAATAAAAACGTAACAAATCATGATATTCAGAGCGATGTTGCTTTTTTCTCCACTTACAAACCACTCATTTACTTTGATAATTGATATTCAACGCAAGTCACTATTAAGGTACTAGAGAAGCGAAAGCCTGCATGACAACGTGGAATCTAATCCCCCTTAAACAGGACGTTTCAATGAGAAAATCACGATACGCTCGCACTTTGCATTTTCTGTGCATCGACCCAAACGACACCTATCTACATGTAAAAGAGATAGAAAAGCACTTATCTATTATTCTCTACAAAATGACGCCCGACGAATTAATGCTAGTTGATAGAAAGCAAAGTAACCGGATCTTGCTCGTTGATTACAGAGAGGTGCCACAGCTACTGATTATTTGTCCTAACCTGACTGTTATGTGGAAAAACCATGAGATCATCTTATTCAATGTCCCTCAGCAACTTCCCACATCTGAGCTTCTTACCTATGGGGTACTAAAAGGGCTCTTTTATAACACCGAGCAAAAAGACAAGATTGCTCGTGGTCTTCAAGAAGTCATCGATGGTGAGAACTGGTTGCCAAGGAAGGTAACCAATCAACTGCTGTTTTATTATCGTAATATGGTCAATACCAACACGACACCAACCAACGTCGATTTAACCATTCGCGAGATTCAGGTGATTCGCTGTCTTCAGTCGGGGTCATCAAACACACAAATCGCCGATGACTTGTTTATTAGTGAATTCACGGTTAAATCTCACCTTTATCAGATATTCCGTAAGTTGGCGGTCAAAAATAGGGTTCAAGCCATTGCTTGGGCCAACCAGAACCTGCTTGCATAATCGATCGGCCTCTTAATCTGACGATAATTTTGAGGGAAGCTCTAGTAAACCATAGGTATTGTTGCTGAATTTTCGACATAACTTGTGCTAGAGTTGCCCTCAGAAATATCAACCACTCAGGTTGAGTCAATAATTATTATAGATAAAGGGTCTTATCATGATCAAAAAGTGCCTTTTCCCAGCAGCTGGCTACGGTACACGTTTTTTACCTGCAACCAAGTCAATGCCTAAAGAAATGATGCCTGTGGTAAACAAACCTCTGATTGAATACGGTGTAGAGGAAGCTATCGAAGCTGGTATGGATGGAATGTGTATCGTTACTGGACGTGGTAAGCACTCGATCATGGATCACTTTGATAAAAACTACGAGCTGGAACACCAGATTAGCGGCACCAATAAAGAAGACCTATTGGTTAATATCCGTGAAACGATTGAAGCGGCAAACTTCACCTACATTCGTCAACGTGAGATGAAAGGCCTTGGCCACGCTATCTTGACGGGTCGCGAGCTGGTAGGTGATGAACCGTTCGCTGTTGTACTTGCCGATGACCTTTGTGTGAACGAGCAACAAGGCGTACTAGCTCAAATGGTTGCGCTATACAAACAGTTCCGCTGTTCTATTGTTGCTGTACAAGAAGTACCTGAAGAAGAAACTCATAAGTACGGTGTTATCTCTGGCGAGATGATCAAAGATGACCTTTTCCGAGTTGATGACATGGTAGAGAAGCCAGAGCAAGGTACAGCACCAAGCAACCTAGCGATCATTGGTCGTTATATTCTGACTCCAGATATCTTTGAATTGATCGAGCAGACTGAACCTGGTAAAGGCGGCGAAATACAGATCACTGATGCTCTATTAAAACAGGCAAAAGCGGGCTGTGTATTGGCTTACAAATTTAAAGGCCAGCGTTTTGACTGTGGCAGTGTTGAAGGCTATATCGAAGCAACAAACTACTGCTTCGAAAACCTATACAAGAAAGACCAGCAGCAAATCGAGCTAGGTAAACACTCGACAAAGAAAGAAGCATAACGACTGGTTAATCACTAGCGTTACTAATCTTAGAAAGGGCGACTCTTTGAGTTGCCCTTTTTGTTTACTGTTTTTTTATCCAGTAAAACTTTGCACAAATCTCACTCTATGTAATACTTTAGCCACTTAAAATTACATGGTCTATTGAGATGGATAAAATAGAAATTAGAGGCGCTCGTACGCATAACCTCAAAGACGTCAACCTAACCATTCCACGTGACAAACTGACTGTCATCACCGGATTGTCAGGCTCAGGAAAGTCTTCACTTGCGTTTGACACACTCTACGCAGAAGGTCAGCGTCGTTATGTTGAGTCTCTGTCTGCTTACGCTCGTCAATTTCTATCTCTTATGGAAAAGCCGGATGTCGACCATATTGAAGGCCTGTCTCCAGCTATCTCAATAGAACAAAAATCGACTTCACATAACCCTCGTTCAACCGTCGGCACGATTACTGAAGTCTATGACTACCTTAGATTATTGTATGCGCGAGTTGGCGAACCCCGCTGTCCAGACCACAACATCCCCTTAGCTGCGCAAACCATCAGCCAAATGGTCGACAAGGTATTAGAACTGCCTGAAGGTTCAAAGATGATGTTGATGGCACCGATTGTCAAAGAGCGCAAAGGTGAGCATGTTAAAACACTGGAAAACTTAGCTGCGCAAGGCTTTATCCGTGCCCGAATTGATGGTGAAACCTGTGATCTATCCGATCCACCAGCACTTGAACTTCATAAGAAGCACACCATTGAAGTTGTGGTTGACCGATTTAAGGTACGCCCAGA
>NZ_JADDYK010000036.1:0-13330 GCF_015163615.1 Vibrio sp. OPT18 | reverse complement strand
CTACAACAACGCTTGGCTGAATCGTTTGAAACAACACTGGAGCTATCTGGCGGTATTGCGGTTGTTGGTTGGATGGATGAAACAGATCAAGAAGAGATCGTATTCTCTGCTAACTTCGCCTGTCCTAAATGTGGTTACAGCATGCAGGAACTTGAGCCTCGCCTGTTCTCATTTAATAACCCGGCAGGTGCTTGTGGTACGTGTGATGGTCTTGGTGTTCAACAATACTTTGATCCAAGCCGAGTGATTTTAGATGAGAATCTAAGCATTGCAGAAGGAGCGATCAAAGGTTGGGATCAAAAGAACTACTACTATTTCCAGATGCTAACATCGCTGTCAGAACATTATGGTTTTGACCTGTATGTACCATTTAATTCTCTACCGAAAAAGACTCAAGAGATCATTCTAAAAGGATCAGGTCGTACTGAAGTGGAATTCAAGTACATCAATGACCGAGGTGATATTCGAGTTAAACGCCACCCATTTGAAGGCATTTTAAATACATTAGAGCGCCGTTACCGTGATACTGAATCTAGCGCGGTACGTGAAGATCTTGCCAAATACATCTCAACCAAATCGTGTTCTAGCTGTGATGGCACTCGCCTGAGATTAGAAGCTCGCAATGTTTTCATTGGTGATACCACACTGCCAGAAATCGTTGAACTTAGCATTGCTGACGCACTACAATTTTTCCAAGAATTGAAGCTAGACGGTCAGCGTGGGCAGATCGCAGATAAAGTGATGAAAGAGATCAATGACCGTCTGCATTTCTTGGTCAACGTTGGTTTGAACTACCTTAACCTATCACGCAGTGCTGAAACGCTGTCTGGTGGTGAAGCGCAACGTATTCGCTTGGCGAGTCAAATCGGCGCCGGTTTAGTTGGCGTTATGTATGTACTGGATGAGCCATCAATTGGACTCCACCAGCGCGATAATGAACGTCTATTGCAAACCTTGATTCACCTAAGAGACTTAGGTAATACCGTGCTTGTTGTGGAACATGACGAAGATGCAATTCGTTGTGCTGACCATGTTATCGATATCGGCCCTGGTGCAGGGGTACACGGTGGTCACGTGGTTGCAGAAGGTACCATGCAAGACATCATCGACAACCCGAACTCTTTGACAGGTCAGTACCTGAGCGGTGCTAAAGAAATTGCAGTACCTGAAAAGAGAACACCTATCGACAAGAAAAAGGTCGTAGAGATCGTTGGCGCAACAGGGAACAACTTAAAGAATGTGACTGCGACGATTCCTGTTGGCTTGTTCAGCTGTATTACGGGTGTATCAGGTTCGGGTAAATCAACGCTGATCAATGACACCTTCTTTAAAGTCGCCCACACTCAATTAAACGGTGCTACGACTGCAGTTCCGGCACAGCACAAAAAGATTAAAGGGTTAGAGCATTTTGATAAGGTGATCGACATAGATCAAAGCCCTATCGGTCGCACCCCTAGATCAAATCCTGCGACCTACACCGGCATTTTCACCCCTATCCGAGAGTTATTCGCAGGCACTCAGGAATCACGTTCTCGTGGTTACAAGCCAGGTCGATTCAGCTTTAACGTTCGTGGTGGTCGTTGTGAGGCTTGTCAGGGCGATGGCGTAATCAAGGTAGAGATGCACTTCTTACCCGATGTGTATGTGCCTTGTGATGTGTGTAAAGGTAAGCGCTATAACCGTGAGACTCTAGAGGTCCGCTACAAGGGAAAAACCATTGACGAAGTTCTAGAGATGACCGTGGAAGATGCTCGTGAATACTTCAACCCGGTGCCTGTTATCGCTCGTAAGCTGCAAACTTTAATGGACGTTGGCCTTTCCTACATTCGCCTCGGACAAGCAGCGACAACCTTGTCTGGCGGTGAAGCTCAACGCGTTAAGTTAGCAAGAGAGTTGTCTAAACGAGACACAGGGAAAACCTTATACATTCTCGATGAGCCAACAACAGGTCTTCATTTCCACGATATCCAGCAGCTGTTAACGGTGCTACATAGACTGCGTGATCACGGTAATACGGTTGTCGTGATTGAGCACAACCTAGATGTTGTTAAAACCGCAGACTGGATCCTAGATCTTGGCCCAGAAGGTGGGCAAGGTGGTGGTGAGATTGTTGCAGAGGGTACACCTGAAGATGTGGCGTTAGTCGAAGGTTCACACACTGCTCGCTTCCTTAAGCCTATGTTAAATTTGAAGTAGGTGTAAAATAGCGCCCTGCGGGCAGACAGAAAAATGTTAAAGTAACAGAGCTTGTTTCAGAAGGAACAAGCTCTGTTTTTATAAGGTTAGGGATTTATGGCAACAATACACACTAGCGGTACCCAGCTAGAAAATCAGGTCACTCAGCTACCACTCAACAAAGCATTTCTGGCTTCTTTAGCTGTTGTATTCTTGTTAGCCATGCATTTTTTCATGCCGAATCCTGGAGGCTCGGGGCTTGCTCTATCCTTTAACCCTACCACTTGGTTGGCGCTAAGCTTCGCGCTAGCAATTGGCTTTTACCAACTCGCGACCAATAGAGTACTCAAGTATTCCAAATTAACGATTGGTTTGTTGATTAGCTGCATCATACTCACACTACCTATTTTATACAGTAATGCAGCTCCTCAAGGAGCGTCAGGACGCTTGCTTGGGTTATGGGCAGGCTTTGCATTATTTGTAGTGTTGCAGCAATTTAAGTTCAGCAATAAACACAAGCAGCGCATGTTGTGGTTCATTGTGCTTGCTGTGGTTATACAAGCACTGTTTGGCTATGTGCAATATTTCTTATTAGAGCCTGGTAACCTATTTGGCTACAACACAGCGGCAAACCGACCATATGGGATATTTCAACAACCGAATGTAATGGCAAGCTTTCTTGCTACTGGTTTTGTGCTGTCCGCTTACCTTTTAGCAAGACAGCCTGCTAAATATAACCATAAGATCAGCGAATCATTCCTACTGTATTTAACTCCAACCTTAACCGTGCCCTTGCTGATCATCATTGCATCACGTACCGGATGGTTGGCCGCTGTCATTGGTTTTGTCTGCATTCTGCCCTATCTATACAAGTTCTCGACCAAGAAACGCTTCTACGGATGGTGCGCATCAGTGCTCGTCGGTGTCGTCGTCGCTTTTACGGTGATCAGCCTCAGTGCTACAGATAGTATCGCTAGCAAGAAAGCAAACCTAGAAAGCCCGCGTGCTTATACGTTCCCACAAGCTCTAGATATGATGATCGAAAAGCCATTCACAGGTTATGGTTACGGGAAATTTGAGCCTGAATACACGCTATATACGGCTCGCCAACATCAACTCAACTCGAACTATCACCCTGGTCTTCCTTCAATGGATCACCCGCACAATGAGTTCCTATTTTGGGGAGTGGAAGGGGGAATAATACCAATCATCGGGATCTTGATTGCTGCAATATTGGTGATGTCACGCATAGCAAGTTCTACAAAGGGAACGCGTCTAGCCCTGCTCGCTTTATTTATCCCGATCCTGTTGCACTCTCAACTTGAGTATCCTTTTTACCACTCGGCGATTCACTGGATAACATTCATTATTTTGATTTACTGGGTCGATCAACGCTCTTCCCGACATTATCAACAGCCGTTCAGTATCATCAGTAAAACCCTGTTTAGAGTCTCGAGCTTAGTGATACCTATCTTGGTCAGTTTTTATATGTTGAGCGCCCTGCATACCAACTATGTACTGACTAAGTTTGAACTGTCTAAGCCTAAGAACCCAGATATCCTTAAGCAGGTAACGAACCCCGTGGTGTGGAAAGATCGCTACGATTGGGACATATACAGCACTTACCTTAATATTGGCCTCTACAAAGCCGACCCAAGCCTCATACAACCTTACATCGACTGGTCACTGGAGATCATAAAGAGCAAACCAAGACCGGCTTTCTACAGCAATCTGATTCTGGCGTATCAAGGCCTAGGAGAAGAAAGTAAGGCTGAGCAAATTCGTAGTGAAGCGAACTTTTTATTCCCTAACAGAGACTTTTCAAAGGTTCAGTATAAGAAAGTGTCACAGGCAGAAGATAACGTTTCGTCTGCAGAGTAATGTTAAGAATTCGCAACGCAAGCTCCACTCAGTAGGCAGTAGGATCTTGGAGTAGATACAAAAAAGCGCACGATCTCTCGTGCGCTTTTCTTTTTAATTTCAGTTTATTGCAGCTATTTCAAAACATCTTTTAGCGCTTTTAGGCACAACGCGACATTCTCTTTACGAGCACCGTAGCCCATTAGGCCGATACGCCATGCCTTACCAGCCAAAGAACCTAACCCAGCACCGATTTCAAGATTATATTCTTCTAAAAGCTGCGTTCTGATCTTAGCCTCATCAATTCCTTCAGGGAAATAAAGTGCGTTAAGCTGCGGCAGGCGGCTCTCTTCATCAACCACAAACTTTAACCCTAGAGCTTCTACGCCTTCTTTAAGCTCTTGGTGCATCGCATGATGACGAGACCACGCATTGTCTAGGCCTTCATTTTTCAACAAAACCAGCGACTCATGCAGAGCATAAAGGCTGTTCACGGGTGCGGTATGGTGGTAGCTACGCTTACCTTCTCCACTCCAGTAACCTAATACTAAACTTTGGTCCAAAAACCAGCTTTGCACTGGCGCTTGGCGAGCTTTCATTTTATCAACTGCACGCTGAGAGAAAGTCACTGGAGACAGCCCTGGCACACAAGACAGACACTTTTGGCTGCCAGAATAAACCGCATCAAGCTGCCACTCATCAACCAGCAATGGCACACCACCTAATGATGTCACCGCATCAACAATCGTTAACGCATCAAACTGACGAGCGACAGCAGAGATAGCTTGAGCATCAGATAACGCTCCGGTTGATGTCTCTGCATGCACAAATGCAACAGCAACGGCATCGGGATTTTCTGCCAATGCTTGTTCTACCTTTTCAACTGAAACGGGCTTACCCCACTCGTCATCAACAAGGATGGCTTCGCCACCACAACGCACCACGTTTTCTCGCATACGCTCACCGAAGACACCGTTACGACAAACAATCACCTTTTCACCTGGCTCAATCAAGTTAACAAAACAGGTCTCCATACCTGCACTGCCCGGTGCAGAAACGGCAATCGTAAATTCGTTTTCAGTCTGAAAAGCGTATTTAAGAAGTTGTTTAAGCTCATCCATCATCGTAATAAACAGCGGATCTAGGTGACCTATGGTTGGACGGCTCAAAGCCTGTAGCACTTGAGGTGAGATATCAGAAGGACCCGGTCCCATTAACGTTCGGTGTGGTGGATAAAAGCTATCGATAGCAGTAGTGAGTGTTAAATTAGACATGTACATCCCTTACGTTAATGTTGTGAACAATCCACCCTAAAGCAAATTGATTACCTCAGCAATTAGCCATAAGTATTGAGGTCAAACCACTGTCACATAATTGTTAAAATTATTTTTCAATTATCTCAAGTTACGGATTGACATTGTTACCACAAAAACGTTCAATGAAACGGCTATCTAGCAGAAGAGGAGCACTGCCCAGGCAGATGTTTTGTGGAACCGCATTTCCAATACAAAACATTTATGGGGAGCAGTGCCGAGATAATAAAAGGATGCAGGACCTTTATTATCGGTTGAGCGGGCTGAATCCCTTCAACTGTCGCCATTTCTATATGGTGAAGAGCTTCTGAGGTTACTATTCTAATAATTCCTCTCTTTTTGCTCTAAAACTCTCTTCGAAAAACATCGGACGTTGGATTACCCAACCGTAATTTTATTTTAGGAAGTCGTGGGAGATATATCGTGAGTGCATCTAATGTAGCTGGTTCTTTTAATGTCGCTAAGTTTGGTGGAACAAGTGTTGCCAACTTTGAAGCAATGAGCCGTTGTGCTGCCATTATTGAAAACAACTCAAACACGAAACTGGTCGTGAGTAGTGCATGCTCTGGTGTCACTAACTTGCTGGTTGAACTGGCAAATGGTGTTCAAGACAAAGCTCGTCGTCAGGAACTAATGGCGCAATTAGCGGATATTCATAACGCAATTCTTGATCAACTCGCAGACCCAATCAGCATCGAAAAAGAAGTTCACAGCATTCTTGATGACATTGCGAGCGCTGCAGAGGCTGCATCATTCCAAACAAGCACTAAACTGACTGATCACCTTGTCGCATGTGGCGAGTTGATGTCGACACACATCTTGGCTCAGATCATCCGTGAACGAGGCACTCCTGCTGTTCGCTTTGATATCAGAGATGTGATGCGCACTAATGATGATTTTGGTAAAGCCGAACCTCAACTCGAAGATATTGCCGCTCTAGCTCAACAGAAACTTATTCCACTTTGCCAACAACAAGTTGTCGTTACACAAGGTTTTATCGGCGCTGATAGCGAAGGTAACACCACGACTTTAGGCCGCGGTGGCAGTGATTACTCAGCAGCATTGATTGCCGAATCTGTACAGGCGATTGGTCTAGAAATCTGGACGGATGTTCCGGGTATCTACACCACTGATCCTCGTATTGCACCTAAAGCTTCTCCAATCCCAGAGATCAGCTTTAGTGAAGCATCGGAAATGGCAAACTTTGGTGCGAAAATCTTGCACCCATCGACTCTAGTACCTGCACTACGCCACCAAATACCGGTATTTGTCGGCTCTTCTAAAGCACCAGAGCTCGGTGGAACTTGGATTCGCCAAGAAGTTGAAAGCTCTCCTCTATTTAGAGCGCTTGCCCTACGATGCAACCAAACTATGGTTACGTTACGCAGCGCTAATATGTTCCATGCCTATGGCTTTTTGGCAAAGGTATTCGAGATCCTTGCTAAGCATAAGATCTCGGTCGATCTTATCACCACCTCAGAGATCAGTGTGTCACTCACTCTCGATCAAACAGACACATCAGGTGGTGCTCCTGAGTTACCTGAAGCCGCTCGCCTTGAACTTGAAGAGCTGTGTTCTGTCGATATTGAACACGACCTATGCCTTGTTGCGCTTATTGGTAATAACATGAGTGAAAGCAAAGGCTATGCGAAGCAGGTATTTGGCACTCTTGAAGATTTCAACCTACGCATGATTTGTTACGGAGCAAGCCCACACAACCTGTGTTTCTTGCTAGATGAATCTGTTTCTAAGTTGGCGATTCAAAAACTTCACCAAGAGTTATTTGAATAGAAAGTCCGTTTATCATCGACGGATAAATAACTAAATCACAGATACAAAAAGGGTTGCTATTCAGCAACCCTTTCTATTTTTACTTTGCGAATCAAAACTCTTCATAGATTCAAACTAGTTAATGTTTGGACCTAACCACTTCTCGGCTTCTAACATGTCCCAACCTTTGCGGTCAGCATAGCTATCCACTTGATCCTGTTGAATCTGTGCAATAGCAAAGTATCTAGCATCAGGGTGTGAGAAGTACATACCAGATACTGAAGCACCAGGCCACATCGCGTAGCTTGTCGTTAATGACATATCGATTGCCTTTTCAACATCCATCAACTCCCACAACGTGCCTTTCTCTGTATGCTCAGGGCAAGCAGGGTAACCGGGAGCTGGACGAATACCTTGGTACTTCTCTCGAATCAAATCGTCGTTAGACAAATCTTCATCTGGCGAGTAACCCCAAATATCCTTTCTCACTTCTTTATGCAGATACTCCGCGAACGCTTCAGCCAATCGGTCAGCAACCGCCTGAATCATGATTGCGTTGTAGTCATCGCCTTTCGCTTTGTATTCATCAGCCAACTCTCGCTCACCAATACCACCCGTCACCGCAAAGCCACCAATCCAATCCGCTTTACCGCTTTCTTTTGGCGCAATGTAATCAGACAAACAGTAGTTAAAGCCTTTTGGTTTCTCTGTTTGTTGACGAAGATTGTGTAGAACTTTTAGAACTTCGGTACGAGATTCATCGGTATACACCTCAATATCATCACCAACACTGTTCGCTGGGAACATGGCACACATACCACGCGCTTCAAGCAGCTTCTCTTTCTCTACGCGATCCAGTAAATCATTAGCATCTTTGAATAAACCTTTTGCCTCTTCACCCACTTCTTCATGATCAAGGATTGCAGGGTATTTACCAACCAATGACCATGTCATAAAGAATGGAGTCCAATCGATGTACTGACGCAAAGTCGCCACATCAAAATCATTGAAGATGTGAACTCCCGGCTTAGCGGGTGTCGGTGGCGTATACGCATCCCAATCGATAGCAACTTTATTGGCACGAGCTCTTTCAAGCGTGACAGGCTTGGTACGAGGTTTCTTACGATTGTGCTGATCTCGAACGCGATCGTAATCGATATCCAGCTTCTCAACGAAAGCGGGTTTCAATTCATCAGAAAGTAGTGAAGTACAAACACCCACTGCACGCGAGGCATTATTTACGTATACAACAGGTTCTGAATAATTCTGCTCAATCTTAACTGCTGTGTGAGCTTTAGATGTGGTTGCGCCGCCAATCAGAAGAGGCAGCTTGAAACCCTGTCTCTCCATTTCTTTAGCAACATGTACCATTTCATCAAGAGACGGTGTAATCAGCCCAGACAGGCCAATAATGTCGACATTCTCTTCTTTCGCTACCTTGAGAATCTTCTCGCAAGAAACCATCACACCTAAGTCGATAATTTCGTAGTTATTACATTGCAAGACAACACCAACGATATTTTTACCGATATCGTGAACGTCACCTTTAACGGTCGCTAACAAAATCTTACCGTTAGTTGCGCCCACTTCTTTGGATGCATTAATGAATGGTTCTAAATGGGCAACCGCCTGTTTCATCACACGCGCAGACTTTACAACCTGTGGTAAGAACATCTTACCTTCACCAAACAGGTCACCAACAACGTTCATTCCGTCCATTAGAGGACCTTCAATCACTTCAATAGGACGAGAGGCATTAACACGAGCTTCTTCGGTATCTTCAACAATAAAGTCGGTGATACCTTTTACCAAAGAGTGCTCCAAACGCTTCTCTACAGGCCAAGTTCGCCACTCTAATGCAGATTTATCTTCAACCTTACCAACAGCACGCTCTAGGTATTCGGTCGCCATATCCAGCAATCTTTCAGTCGAATCATCACGACGGTTTAGTACGACATCTTCAACAGCATCACGCAGATCTTCTGGAACATTATCGTAAATTTCCAACTGACCAGCGTTTACAATGCCCATATCCATACCGTTTTTAAAACAGTGATATAGGAATACCGCGTGAATAGCCTCACGGACGTAGTTATTACCACGGAATGAGAATGAAACATTCGACACACCGCCAGAGATCATCGCATGCGGGAGATCGCGTTTGATGTCTCCTACTGCTTCAATGAAATCAACCGCATAGTTATTATGCTCATCGATACCAGTAGCCACTGCGAAAATATTCGGGTCAAAAATAATATCTTCTGGTGGGAAACCGACTTCATCAACAAGAATGTTGTAGGCATTGGTACAGATTTCGACTTTACGCTCTCGAGTATCAGCCTGCCCGACTTCATCAAACGCCATCACGATGACAGCAGCACCATAACGACGAACTAATTTGGCTTGCTCAACAAACTTCTCTTTGCCTTCTTTTAGAGAGATTGAGTTAACGATGCCTTTGCCTTGAATACACTTTAGGCCAGCTTCGATAACTTCCCACTTAGAAGAATCGACCATAACAGGTACTTTCGAGATTTCAGGTTCTGAAGCACATAGATTCAGGAATTTAACCATACACGCCTCGGCGTCTAGCATCCCTTCATCCATGTTGATATCGATAATTTGAGCACCATTCTCGACTTGCTCTCGAGCTACACTCAAGGCTTCGTCGTAGAGCTCTTCTTTGATAAGGCGCTTAAAGCGTGCAGAGCCGGTAACATTGGTCCGCTCACCTACATTCACGAACAAAGATTCTTTAGCTATCGTCAGTGGCTCTAGTCCCGAAAGACGACAAGAAACTGGTAAGTCTGGCAATTGACGCGGCGTTACACCTTCAACGGCCTCAGCCATTTCACGGATATGCTCTGGAGTAGTACCACAACACCCACCAATTAGGTTCAAGAAGCCACTTTCAGCCCACTCTTTAACATGTTCAGCCATATCCTCAGGAGAAAGGTCATACTCGCCAAATGCATTAGGCAAACCCGCATTAGGGTGAGCAGAAACATTGCACTCTGAGATACGAGACATCTCACCGACATACTCACGCAGTTCATCAGGGCCCAATGCACAGTTCAATCCAAATGAGATTGGTTTTACATGACGAAGGGCGTTGTAGAATGCTTCTGTCGTCTGTCCTGAAAGGGTACGACCTGATGCATCAGTGATGGTACCGGAAATCATCACTGGCAGACTGATACCTACTTCTTCGAAAACAGATTCAACCGCAAAAGCACACGCTTTCGCGTTTAACGTATCAAAGATAGTTTCAATAAGAATTAAATCTGAACCGCCCTTAATGAGCGCGCGAGTCGATTCAGAATAAGCTTCAACCAGTTCGTCAAAGCTAACATTACGGTAACCTGGATCGTTTACATCAGGGGATATAGAACAAGTTCGGTTGGTAGGGCCTAATACACCCGCTACGAAGCGAGGTTTATCTGGGGTCTTTGCGGTCCATTCATCAGCCGCTTCACGAGCAAGCTTGGCAGCAGCAAAGTTAATTTCTTCACTAAGGCTTTCCATATCATAATCGGCCATAGCGATGGTTGTAGCGTTAAAGGTATTGGTTTCGAGGATGTCAGCCCCAGCTTCCAAGTATTCTGAATGGATATCTTTGATAAGCTTAGGCTGTGTAAGAACTAAAAGGTCATTGTTGCCCTTTAAGTCACTGTGCCAATCAGCAAAGCGTTCACCACGATAGTCTTGCTCTTCCAATTTATAATCCTGAATCATGGTGCCCATGCCACCATCAATCAGTAAAATTCGTTGCTTCAACAGAGCGTCAATCTTTTGCCTTACATTACTTCCCACGGTACAACCTCATTCCTTTAATTATCCCTCCATCCTATCACACATTAAAAAGGAGTCTAGACGTCTAAAAAAGGAAATTGATTACTGAGTCATGACAAAAAAATGTTTGCTATTTGAGCATGAGACAACGAAAATTCATATTCATACTTTGTTACATGTTGGAATCCCAATGTCGGTCTATTACACCTTATGCTTCTTGTCCGCTGCAGCCATGCTTATTGCTTTCGTTAATACCAAAATTGGTAAAATGCAGACAACCATCGCCATCACAGCTGGCTCAATGATGTTATCTCTATTGATTATCATTGCGGGACAAAACAATTGGTTCCAACTGGCTGACATCGCTTCAGAAACCGTTGCCAGTATCAACTTTGAAGATTTCCTTCTAAAAGGGATATTAGGATTCTTACTATTTGCAGGCGGTTTGGGAATCAAATTACCAAACCTAAAAGACCAGAAATGGGAAATAACAGTACTCGCGTTAGGTGCTACGCTGTTTTCAACATTCTTTATCGGTTTTGTGCTGTACGGGTTCTGTCAGTTCATCGGTATTCAATTTGATCTGATTTACTGCCTACTCTTTGGTTCTCTAATCTCTCCAACCGATCCAATTGCCGTTTTAGCAATAGTAAAAAAGCTCGACGCGCCTAGAAGAATCTCTACTCAAATCGAGGGAGAATCTCTATTCAACGATGGTTTTGGCTTAGTTATTTTCGTAACCCTATTTACTATCGCATTCGGCACAGAAGCGCCAACCGTCGGCAGTGTGACCATGCTATTCGTTCAAGAGGCAATTGGCGGCATCGTCTACGGTTTTGTTTTAGGTCTTGTATTCCATTACCTAATCAGCAACACCGATGACCACTCTATGGAGTTGCTATTAACCATCGGCATCCCAACTGCTGGTTATGCGTTTGCTGAAGTTCTACATGTATCAGGCCCATTAGCGATGGTGGTATCAGGTATCATGATTGGTAACTGGACTCGCTTTATTGGATTCTCGAAAGAGAGTGAAGATCACCTAGATCATTTCTGGGAATTGATAGATGAATTCTTAAACGGCGTGTTATTCCTATTAATTGGTATGTCGATGCTGCTATTCAAATTCCACCAAGAAGACTGGATCTTAATGGCGTTCGCAGTCCCTCTAGTATTGAGTGCTCGCTACTTAAGTGTTTTCTTGTCTTACATAGGATTTAAGCGCTTTAGAACTTACAACCCTTGGTCGATTAAGATTCTAACTTGGGGTGGCTTACGCGGTGGCTTAGCTTTAGCCATGGCACTTTCGATCCCTTCAGGTATCTGGGTAATTGAAGACAAAGCAATAGATGTAAAAGAGATAATCCTTGTCATGACATACGCCGTTGTTGTGTTCTCTATTCTAGTTCAAGGCTCAACAATCACTCCTATGATAGAGAAAGCAAAACAAGCAGAGAAAGAGCTAGATTAACATCTAAATAGATCAACCAAGGCCGCCTACTTTAGGTGGCCTTTTTTATACCCAATGGAAGTCAGATTCGCCGATTTCCTCACTAAAGATCTCGCTGAAAGGTATACATAAACAATAGAACTTACCACGGCGTTTACTGCACTGTTATTGAAGCAACCAAAACCCTTTATGTTGGGTAAACATTAGATTTAATCGGAACTAAAGCGAAGACGAATGGTGTTCAATCACGCTGCCGACGATATGATAAAACGCTCTTAGCCAGCAATCTTTCCGGAAGTGAGGCTATACAAAGAACTCGTTTTTGCAGCGCTAGCGAGTCTACCCACTTTAGAACAGACTTCAGTTGTATAAGCATTCCTTCCGGAAAAATAATGAGACTAAAGGCCTAGCAGGTATAGCTTTAGTCACTACCAGAAACTGTTGAGCGAGATGAATGCTGAACGAAAGCTTCTAGTGTTCGACTAAGCCTTTAAATACGGCAATTAAGCGATTCGATTAAATAGGGGGGAGCTAAAGGAGCACTTAATACTTCTACCGTTACATTAAAGGTGACAGGTATAAAAAAGACTCTAGTATTTCTGCCGAGACGCGCAGTCTAGAGCCTTTAATATGGTAGAACTGGACTGAGCCGGTAATCTGGAGATTCGACCGCGCAGGTGAGCTAGGAGCGCTTAGTTATCCCAACATAGCTTCGCAGAAGCAGAGGAGGTAAAAAAGCCCCAGTATTTCTGCTGAGGTTTAGTATATTTAGACTCCTAACACGCGCTGTTTTGGTAAGTCGGAAAATCCGCTGCTTTGCTAATGGCGTATGTAAATTAGCTTCAGAAAGCAAAAAGGCTCTAGCATTTCTGCTAGAGCCTTAAATATGGCAGGGGTGGAGAGATTCGAACTCCCAACACGCGGATTTGGAAAACGAAAGAAATTAATTTAAAAACAAACACTTACTTAA
>NZ_JADDYK010000003.1:0-3095 GCF_015163615.1 Vibrio sp. OPT18 | reverse complement strand
ATTTTGAAACTTGTTTCAAGGTGTTTTAGCTCACTAAAACACCCCTACGGAGTGTGTGAGGTCTTCGACGATTGGGGATACCCCAAACCCATTCCCTACGGTCATCCATTCCCTACGGTCATTCTCAGCACCTACGGAGCTTCACAAAATCAAAATCAAGAGCCTATGGCAGCCTATGGCTGCTTTTCTGAAAGAGCAATAGCAAAAGCCCTGGCCCTACCAGAATAGCACCGATAGGTGCAACACTGGCCGATTAGGCCAAAGCTCTTTTTTAATAATCTCATTTCTCAAATTTCACAATTTGAAAAACTCATTTCTTAAAAAATCGTGAGAACAATCACCAGTAGCTTAAAGCGTTGGTTATTTTCGAGAGTCAAGCGAAGCATTGACAGCCAACTGAGATCAAAAACTGAAGCTCGATTTTTGAATAAGAACAGCTCCACCGTTCTTTTTCAAAAATGAGCACCCGAAGCGTAGCGGAGGAGCTTTTTAAGAGCCTCGTTTCACTCGTTAGTTAGCTATTAATCAAGATAATAGAGGAGAAATTGATGAAAATCCTTATAAATCAGTTACTTATAGGTTTTCTATGTATAATAAAGAAATTATACATTAACGTATAGCAAAATCTTAAAAATAGTGGAAAAAGCCTTATTAATCAACAACTTAATATGTATAGTATAAGTATAGCTTGCTTTTTAAGTTGTTGATTAATAAGGCTTTTTATTTGTACGTCTATGTATAATAGAAAGATTTCACTCATTTTTTTATACATTCCGTATTGACAAGTTTTTTATAGATGGTAAATAAACTTATATGGAATGTATAACAGATTATACGCCTATGTATAACCAAGGAGAAAAAATGAGCAAGGCAGAAAAACGAAAGCAAAAATGGACAACGGTTGAAGATGAAAATGGTAATCACGTTAAATGTCCAGTCGATGACGATGGAGAGATTTTTCTTAGAAATCCAGAGTTTATCCAGTTTGTAAGAGGCGGATATTCAGCAGTAAAAGAGCTTTTAAGAGAAAAGCCTCTGGCGGGCAATATCTTTATGTGGATGGTCGAATATATGGATAAAAACAACCGTTTGATCGTGAGTTATGACGCTTTAATCGAAGAGTTTGGCAAGTCAAGAATGACGATATACAACGCAATTACGCACCTTAAAGAAAAAAAATTCTTGGATATTATGAAGTCAGGAAATAGCAATATTTACTGTTTAAACTCAAATATTGTTTGGCAGAACTCAGCAGAAAACAGAAAGTTTGCAAGTTTCTCATGTGCTGTTTATGTCACTAAATCAGAGCAAGCAAAAAAAGACCACATACCAAGAATAGTAAAATAAAGAGGAAAATAAATAATGAGTATAGTTATAAATCAATATATTGCTGCAATAGCTGATAAAGAAAATGATAATATTGAGCATGTTAGAAAGTGGTCATTAGAAGTAATTATGACCATAGAGATAAAAAAAGAATGGAAAGAAATATCAAATTTTTTAAAAGGATGTGCTTACCCACCACTTGATTTAGAAATCTTAAATGATATTGATTATTATGTTTTTGAAAATCCAATTTTAGATTATCATAATTTAAAATATAAGTTCGATATAGCAGAAAAAGAATGTAAAAAATATGAAGAAATTCACGGCATACAAACAATTTTGGACAAATACAAATCCCTTAATTAAAAGCTACAAATCAAAGATTTGTTACTCAAAAAAAAGAAGAATAAAAAAACATTCTTCTTTTTTTTCGAGCTTCATTAAGGTCCTTTTCTCTTTCTACGAGCATAGTTAGCTTGGGATTTTGTTATTTTCGCCTTTTCTTCCGCTTTTTTATTTATTTCATTCGCCTCCTTCCTTAATTCCTCAATATCAGAATCTTCAGAAAGAAGATTAATTTTTTCTTTTGGCTCTTCAATTTCTTTTTTTGGTTTTTCAAGTTTTAAATCATTTTTTTGATTTATTCCAAGATCCTCGTCAGTAATTTCAAACTTATTTAGAATAAAATTCTTTAAATCATCTAATTTTTTAAAGACATTTATATTTGCTTTTTTAATTTGCTCAGAACTTCTTTTAAAGAAATTGTAGACCCCAGGAGCTTCAATAAGGCTTTTTACAGAATCTACAATCTTATCTCTAACTTCATTAAAACGAATAGAATCCTCAGCGATCCCATCCATTTCATCATAAATATCAAGCAATTCAACGCCTTTCTCCCTAACTTTCAAAATCAAATCTCTTTCACTTTCTTCAAGTTTTTCAATTTGCTTTTTCAAATTCTTTACATAATCATCTTTGTTTTTATGGTCTTTTTCAGCAGTTTGTTTAGGTTCTCCCCTATCAAACCCATACTCTTTAAAATGCTTGTGTAGCAAGTCCTGACAGTCTCTCCAGTCTTGTTTTCTCATATTTCTTAAACAACTTTTACCAGTTTCTTTGTTAAAATTTAAGAAAATAGCTTGAGCGTGAAAGTTTTGCTTTAAATATCCATCCTCGCCAGTTTCATCATTTTTAGTTTTAACTAATAACTTTTTAAAATCTTCATCTTCAATTTTATCAAAATCTTTTTGATTATAAAAAGTTCCCTCATCTACGTGAAATTGAAAACCGACAGGTTCAAAGCCATATTCATTTTTAAAGTCTTGCATATAGTTTTTTATTGATTGTTTAATTCGTCCTTGTCCATTTTCATCTTTTAAAATTTCGTGCATTAATTCGTGATCGAACACTAAAACAGAATCTATAAACGTATTTGAATTTTTTTGTATCGCACTTGGATTTTGATTTTTTGCTTCAGAAAGTTTTAATTCGTAATTTTGTTTTAAGTTTAAAGTTTCATTATCAAAAGTAAATCCAAAATTATTTTTTGTTAATTCAGAAAAAGCATTTTCATTTTTTTTCATTGCACGAATAACGTGATCAATTTCAGATCTATTTGAATGTTTATAATATTTCGTATTATTTGCTACATAATGTTTTTTACTCATAATTAATAATCTCCAGTTATTAATTATTTAACATATTTTTAAGGTCTTGCAAGGCTTGAATATTTTGAAACTTGTTTCAAGGTGTTTTAGCTCACTAAAACA
>NZ_JADDYK010000035.1:0-204 GCF_015163615.1 Vibrio sp. OPT18 | reverse complement strand
AAGGGTTGCGCTCGTTGCGGGACTTAACCCAACATTTCACAACACGAGCTGACGACAGCCATGCAGCACCTGTCTCAGAGCTCCCGAAGGCACACCTGCGTCTCCGCTGGCTTCTCTGGATGTCAAGAGTAGGTAAGGTTCTTCGCGTTGCATCGAATTAAACCACATGCTCCACCGCTTGTGCGGGCCCCCGTCAATTCATTT
>NZ_JADDYK010000034.1:62944-71727 GCF_015163615.1 Vibrio sp. OPT18 | reverse complement strand
GACGCGAATGAAAACGACACAGTGACGTTGACGTTGCAGGCAGAAGGCAAAGAGGCGACGACCTACACAGGCACCGTTGCGGCGGATGGCACATACAGAATCAATGTGCCGGGCAGTGACCTTGTGGCGGATGCGGACAGCACCCTCGTGGCGAGCGTGAGCGGCACTGATGAAGCGGGTAACCCGTTCACGGCGACGACCGATACAAGCGGTGAGAACAGAGACGGCGGTTATGAGGTTGATACCGAAGGTCCGACAGTGATAATCACGGCGGCGGACACCAGCCTATCGGAAGGCGAGGTAACGACCATTACATTTGACTTCAGTGAATCGGTTGAAGGCTTCGATGCGAGCGATATCGAGACCACAGGTGGCACGCTGGCCAACCTAGCGCAAGATGCGACAGACCCAAGCATCTGGACAGCGACGTTTACGCAAAGTGGTAACGAAGCCTCGAGTGTGAGTGTGACCGATGAAAGCTACACCGACGTGGCGGGCAACCTGGGTGCGGAAGGTAAGCTGAGCATGTCAGTTGCCCCAATCGCCAACGACGATACATACACACATACTCACGGTTTATCAGGCGCTTATTATGGACACAATAGTCAAGTGAGCAGTGTAGCGACGGCCCTCTCAGTGATTAACGCGAGTGACCCGGATGTCACCTTTGCTGCAACTGATCTCGATTACTCTCTGAGCGTGAAGAGTGGAGTTGATGATGACGCTCAATTGAGTGACTTCTTAGGTGACGACGCGGATAGTATTGCTGGTAATGTTCCTAACGGTACAACCGATGGAGTGTTCAATTTAACGGGGGCTATTTATTTAGAAGAAGGAGAATTTGCGCTCAAGGTAAATGCAGACGACGGTTATTCAATTGTAATTGATGACGTTGTCGTTGCTGAAGTAGACAGTAACCAATCACCAACAGAGCGAATTCATAATGTCTTTGAGATCACTGATGCAGGTTACCATACAATTGAAATTATCTATTGGGATCAAGGGGGAGATGCTGTTCTTGATGTTGATATCGGTCAGTATGATAGCGATGGAGATCTAATTGGTGACTTCTCTCCATTGTTAGATGCTCCTACATTAAACGATGAACTTTGCACTGTTGAAGGGCTATCAACCACAATTAGTGCGGCCACCTTGTTATCGAATGACAGTGACCCTGATGGTGATATTCTCACAATTCAGTCAGTAACTTCTGTTAGCGGCGGTACAGTGACCTTTAATGAGAATGGTGATATTCAATTCACACCTGATGATGGGTTTAGTGGCGACGCAACTTTCACTTATGTCGTTACGGATAGTGACGGCTTGACTGACACGGCTACCGTTACACTCCATGTTGAACCTAAATCTAGTGGTCTATCTGTAAGTGCTGATTTAGTAGTATCAACGAGCTATGTCGATGCTTATATTGAGTCTCTACTTGAAATTAAAGCAGATCCAAGTTTGCAAACTCAGTTCGATGATGTCTTGATTGGTGATGATAGTGGGCTTTACGATCAACTACGTGCTGGTGATAATAATGATTTGATTTTTGGTGAAGCATCGTTATCTCAACAATTAACTGGTGAAGCTGGGGACGATATATTAGTGGGCGGTATTGCTGTCAATGTAGACCTTTATGGTGACCAACATGGTTCGGGCAATGACAAACTAATTTCAACTAACATGAGCGCAACTACAAGCTACTATGGTGGAGATGGTGATGATATTGCATATGTTCCAATTACTCTGGATAAAGTTAATGTTGTAACAGCTGATGATGACTCAAGTTTACCCAACACCTGCCAATTGCGTTTGGAATATTATGATGAAGTTACAGGCACTGCATACCCGCATGATTTCCATAATGTAGAAGTTTTGTATTTACAGGACGGTAAATATTCAATTACAGATGAAGGTCTAGTTAAAGTAGCAGACTTGCTCACTCTGAATATTGATATTGATTTAAATGATGACGATGGTAGTGAAGCTATTACAGAAGTTGTCGTGGGTAATGTTCCAGCTGATGCAACTTTATCCATTGGGTTGGACAATGGGGACGGTACATGGACAATTCCTGTAGACGCATTAGATAGTGACGGTAAAGTTTCTGTTATGGTCGAAGCGCCTGTTGGATCGAATCCAGTGTTAATCGTCACAGCTGGTGCTCAAGAAGTTGACGCGCAAGGTGAACCCGTTGACCTACCTAAGTACGCTCAAGATGAAACAGGTTCCATTGCGACACCAGCTACTGACCCTAACGGCGATAACAATGTCATCGGTGGTAAAGGTGACGATGTGTTGTTGGGGGATTCAGGAGGCTTTGTAACAAATGTTACCCCTGGCGTTAATTACAATATCGCTCTAGTTGTGGATCTCTCAGGAAGCATGGGATGGAGTACTACAGACGGCGACGGAAATATAACAACCCGTATTGCGATGCTTCAAGATGCGTTGAAGTTGTTAGCCGCTGATCTTGCATCTCACGATGGTACGATCAATTTGAAACTTATTGGATTTGAGTACGATGTAGTAGTTGAATTTTTAGTCAATGATTTACAACCCAACAGTCAAGGGTATTTAGACTTAATTGACACTATTGAAAATCAGTTAAACCCAGACGATGGTGGTACTGGTTATGATGACGCTTTGGCTTCTGCAAATGCATGGTTTGATACTCAGACACCCGATAGCAATACTGAAAATTTGACGTTTTTCTTAACTGACGGCCAGCCAGCGGATAGCACTATTGAAGGTGCGCTTACTGAGTTTGCTGAGTTGAGTGCTAAGTCGAGTGTTATGGCTATAGGAATAGGTAACGATATTGACGACTCAATATTGAAGTTCTTTGACAATACTTCTTCTACTAGCCTTACTGCAGTACCTGGCTTTGATAGTGAAACTAAGCTTATAGATGTTTCTAGCCACGGTTTCACAAATGTTAGTGACGATCATTATTATTCTAGTGTACGTATCGATGACGGAAACTTAGTTTTTTATGACTATGATTCGAACGCGAGTACTAACGTTGAAGCAGTTAGATCTCAAGATTTTTCGGTTGCTAAAGACAATAGCTCTATAAAGTTTGACGTTGATTTAACTAAAAGTAACTTCACTTGGCACCTATATAGTAGTGACGGTACTCTGGTTGAAAGTTCGACCCTAAGTAAGCATAACGGTAAAGCCTCGGTACTGATCGAAGGTGTTAGTTCTGGTAACTACTACATGGCTTTCTCTCATGACGCGTCACAACAGTACAAAAATACTTACGCAGAGATTGGCGACATTTTTGTAGTAGAATCTTTATTAGCTCCAGCAGGAGAGGTTCAACTGGTAGACACTCCTAGCCAGCTACAAGCAGTGCTTCAAGGAGGGGAAATCATCAAAGATATAGCAGAATTGGGTTCGGATACGGTAACGGGCGGGCAAGGTGCAGATATTCTGTTCGGCGATAGTATCAACACCGATAACCTCCCGTGGAATACTGCAAGCAATCCTGCTAAGCCTGCTGACCTAGATGATGGTGCTGGTCTCTCTGCGTTAGAGCAGTTCCTTGGGCTAAAAAATGGTATTGTACCAAGTGAATTGGAGATCTACGAATATATTAAATCTAACCACGAGCTGTTTAACGTAGACGGTGATATTCGCGGAGGAGATGACACGTTAAATGGCGGTGAAGGTAAGGATATTATCTATGGTCAAGGAGGAGATGACACCTTAATTGGTGGCTTAGGAAATGATATCTTAGTCGGGGGAGAAGGTGATGATATATTCAAATGGGTAGATGAACCGCTTGACGACTATCGAGACGTTATTACTGACTTTGAAGTGGGTAGTGACCGTATTGATTTATCTGAACTCCTTCACGATGAAAATACAATGGATGATGTTCTTGAACATTTGTCAGCTAAGATTAGCGATAATAACCAAGACCTAGAGTTAACCATTACTAATGATCAAGGTTCTCAAACTATAGTCTTGCAGGGCCAAGCAAATAATCTTAGTGGTTTTGACGTCGATTCTTCTGGTGTTTATTCCGGTGATGAATTGACGAATTTAGTAAATTCACTAATGACTAACCTACCAAACTCTTAAGTCATGAATAACAAAAAGGGCCGAAAGGCCCTTTTTTAATACGTCAGTTTTGCTATCAAAGCTAGCTTCTAAAGCGCTAGAATTAAAGCACCTTACAAGCAAAACCTTTTAGGTAGAAACCTTCTGGGTAAGCTGTATCGATCAAGTGATCGGCAGCTTGCTCGAAGCGTTCAACAAACTTCACTGTTCTGCCCGCATCTAGAGCTGCGTCAGCGATGATTTTTTGGAATAGGTCAGCACCCATTAAACCTGAGCAAGAGTAGGTGAGCAGAGTGCCACCTGGTTTCAGGATTTGCATCGCTAGCATGTTAACGTCTTTGTAGCCGTTAGCGCCTGAAGTTAGGTTGTTCTTGCTTGAAACAAACTTTGGTGGATCCATGATCACTACGTCAAACTTAGTGCCCTGATCTCGGTATTCACGAAGTAGTTTGAATACGTCAGCGTTTAGGAACACAGCGCGCTTTTTCGAGATGTCGAATTCATTAAGTTCAGCGTTGAACTTAGCTGTATCAAGAGCAAGTTGGGATACGTCAGCGTTGATAACACGCTTCGCGTCGCCTTTAAGTGCGTAAAGGCCAAAACCACCTGTGTATGAGAAACAGTTAAGGACATCTTTACCTTTAACGTACTTCATCGATTCTTTACGGCTATCACGTTGGTCCATGTAAAAGCCCGTTTTGTGGCCTTCCATAATGTTCACGCTGATTTTAACGCCATTTTCTTCAATCACGATAGATTTTGGTGGCTCTTCACCATGAAGAACGCCGACAACTTGTTCTAGGCCTTCTTTTTTACGAACCGCTACGTCTGAACGCTCGTAGATGTTGCAGTCAGGGAAGCACTCGATTAACGCTTCAACCAATACGCTTTTGTTAAACTCAGCGCCAGCACTTAGCAGTTGGCAAACAAGAAAGTCTTGGTATTTGTCGATTGTGATACCTGGTAAGCCATCAGACTCTGCGGCCGTTAGGCGGTAGCCCGTTAGACCATCACGTTCGATAATGTCTTCTCGTAAAGACTGTGCGTCTTGAATTCGTTTTACGAAGAACGCCTTGTTGATCTCTTCTTTTTCAAATGTCCAAACACGAGCTCGAATTTGAGATTCTGGTGAGTAAGCCGCTTTTGCAAGCCACTGACCATTTTGAGCATATACGTCTACAGTTTCACCTTGTTTTGGTTCGCCTTCGACCTTATCGATACCGCGTGAAAATACCCAAGGGTGTTTGCGGCGTAGTGATTTATCTCGGCCTTTAGCTAGATGAATTGAAGGAGTCATAATTTATTCTGTTTGTTGAATTTGAAGGAGGGGTATTGTCGGGGAAGTGCAGGTGAAAAGCAAATAAGAAAGGGCTGCAGAAGCAGCCCTAGTAATGATTAATCAACACATTGTGGTGGATATCAGTATTAAGCTTTAAGACCTGTCAGCAAACCTTCCATCGTATCGCTTTGTTTACGAAGTTGGTCAACATTGGAATTACTCTTACTGATCATCTCGCAGATACTGTCTGACTGATGACGAATCTCTTCAACACTTTGTGCAATGTTGTCAGCAACAACACCTTGCTCTTCAGCAGCTGTAGCAATTTGAGTGCTGCTATCAGAAATAGATTGGTTCTTTTCAGCTAACGAGCCGATCTCAACGTTTACTTCCGACATCAATGTTTGACCTTCGTTAGCATTGCTAACAGTCACTTCCATCAATTTTGTCAGTGATTGGCTGTTACGTTGTAATGATTCAATCATACTTTGGATTTCAACCGTCGCTTGTTGAGTACGGCCGGCAAGGGCACGGACTTCATCGGCAACAACAGCGAATCCACGACCTTGCTCGCCAGCACGTGCAGCCTCAATGGCAGCATTCAGGGCTAATAGGTTAGTTTGTTCTGAGATGCCATTGATGGTTGCGACCACTTCATCAATTTGCGCTGCATTAGCATCAAGCTCTTCTACCGCTTGCGAAGCTGATTGAATTTCTTGAGATAGGCTTGAGATAGATTCCAATGTATTTGAAACTTTTACTTGGCCACTCTGTGCAACACCGCGAGCGTCCATAGTTTGAGAGCTAGACTCATGAGCAAGGGTAGCGACTTCGCGAATGGTAGCTGCCATTTGTTCCGTTGCACTTGCTAAACTATTCAGATGTTCTTGTTGGTTACCCGAAATGTTTGAGCTCTGTTGTGTCGACTGGTTCAAGTCCGAGCTGATCTGCTGCATGAGTGCGACAGACTCTTGGATTGATAGAACCATGTTTTGTTCACGTTCTGCTACTTTATCAATAGTAATTGCGATTTCACTGAACTCGTCACGAACAAGGAAGTAGTTCATACGACAGGTGAGATCACCACTCGCTAGCGTGCTTAACGCTTTGTTCATAGAGAACATTGCGCCGCCGATGAAAGTCATGATGTAGTAAACACCTAGCGCGATCAGCGTTAGGGTTACTGCGATAATTGAAACCTGAGTCGTAGATAGAGCTGACCATAAGTTTTGGTCATGGTTCGCAACCAAGCTGAATGCACCGTTCATAACTGAGACGGAACCAACACCATAGCCTAAAGAGATGGTTTCAGAATTACTGACAAGTTGAGCAACTTGATCTTTCGTCAGTTGACCCGCTTCGATAAGTCCTTTCATCAAGAGCATTTCTTCTTGATAAAGATGCGCAAGTAAAGAGTCTGCGGCGCTATCTAAAACAAGAGTTAATATAACTAGGGCGAGAAGAGGTAATAAGAAGAGTAGATAGAACTTTTCTTGGATTTTTAGGTGAATGAGATATTTGTCAATCCAACGAAATGGGATTTCTTTCATAATCGTTATACTCGAAGTAAGTCCACCAATAAGCGGTGAATGAATAGAAGCTCGACTATATCATTCATATAATTTATGAGGCAACGTTATGGAAAGTTCACAATATATTTTTGTCGTATCAGGCGTAGTTCAGTGTGTTGGTTTTCGCTATCACACCAGTAGGCATGCACAAGCTCTGGGCATTTCAGGCTATGCAAAGAACCTAAATGATGGCCGAGTTGAAGTGTTAGCTGTCGGAAAGGGTAAGGAAATAGAGAAGTTCCACGCTTGGCTCAATATTGGCCCTTCGAGTGCGACAGTAGATCATGTAGTGATGCATCAAGTTAAAGAAAGTGATCGGCAGGATGTGCGTATAGGGGAATTTAAAATACTGTAGCTAGCGCACTACAGTATTTACCTTTTTACCTTGAGAGCAACCTAAAGCTGTTTAAGCTTTACAAGCATTTTGCTGGTTTAGGTAAACCCGCGAGCTTGGTTGCTTGTTTTGCGGGGCCTTTCTTGAACAATTTGAATAGGTACTTGCTGTTACCTTTCTCTGGGCCGTGAGCTTTTTCCATTGCTTTAACGAGCATGCGAACCGCTGGTGAGGTGTTGAACTCTTCGTAAAAGCTCCTTACAAAATGGACGACTTCTAAGTGTGCATCTGTAAGTTCAATCGCCTCGTCTTGAGCAAGAATTTCAATCATACCTTCTTCCCATTGCGTGTAATCCAATAGGTAGCCTTGAGCGTCGGTTTCGATTTGCTTGCCGTTATATTCAAACATGTTTAATCCAGAATCCAATTAACTATGCGGATAGGGTACATGACCAAGTTTATCTTTCTCAACAGAAATTGTAGCTATCTAAAGAAATATCGCACTTAAAGATACAAAAAAGCCCAAGAGATAGGCTCTTGGGCTAGATATTCTTCAATGATGGGAACGATTAGTCGTCGCTGCCCATGATGCCTAGGATGCTTAGTAGGCTGATGAAGATGTTGTAGATCGATACGTACAAGCTGATCGTTGCAGAGATGTAGTTTGTTTCACCGCCACGAATGATGTTTTGCGTTGTAAGCAAGATAACACCAGTCGAGAACAGGATGAACATACCGCTCATTGCCAATGATAGTAGAGGCATTTGTAGGAAGATGTTTGCAACCATACCTACAAGTAGTACTACGAAACCAGCTAATAGCATGCCGTTAAGGAACGACAGGTCACGCTTAGTTGTTAGTGCGTAAGCTGATGCGCCCATAAACGCCAGTGCTGTACCGCCAAGTGCAGTTAGGATGACATCACCCATGCCTGCGCCAACGTACATGTTTAAGATTGGACCGATGGTGTAGCCTAAGAAACCTGTAAATAGGAATGTGAAGACTAGACCCATGCTGTTGTCACGGTTCTTTTCTGTTAGGAAAAGTAGGCCGTAGAAGCCAACTAGCATGATAATAAGACCCGGGCGAGGAAGGTTCATCGCCATGGATACGCCTGCTACAACAGCAGACCAAAGTAGTGTCATAGACAGTAATGCGTAGGTGTTACGCAACACTTTATTGGTTTGCAGAGCACTTTCTTGAGATGCTGTGCGTGAAAACATAGGGCTGTTCATAATCTTCCTCGTAAGGTGACTTCAATAGTTATTAGTACATTTATGGGGGTGAAAGTTCGAAAAATCAAGTCTCTCATTCCTCTTGTATACGTAAAATAATAATCAAAATAGTCGGTTAAGTGTTTCTGAAGGTGTAACAAAGTATTTCTTAAATTTCAGTTAAGGTTCGATGTTCAATTTTTATCGCACTGAGTCGCTGTTTATAATCTTGAAAAACTAAGTGTAACACTGAAAACAAAGAGGCGACCTAAGCCGCCTCTGTAGTTTATGCATCATAACACATTAGTGGTGTA
>NZ_JADDYK010000034.1:59775-62892 GCF_015163615.1 Vibrio sp. OPT18 | reverse complement strand
AGATTTGGCTTAAGAAGTTCTGCGTTCTGTCTGATTGTGGGTTTTCAAAGAAATCGACAGGGTTGTTCTCTTCTATGATTTCACCGGCATCCATGAAGATAACGCGATCCGCGACCTCTTTAGCAAAGCCCATCTCGTGTGTTACACAAAGCATCGTCATGCCTTCCTCTGCAAGTTCAACCATTACGTCTAACACCTCACGAACCATTTCTGGATCGAGCGCCGACGTTGGTTCATCAAACAGCATCACTTGAGGATTCATACACAAAGAGCGAGCAATAGCTACACGCTGTTGTTGACCACCTGAAAGCTGACCTGGGAACTTGTCTGCTTGCTCAGGGATTTTAACTCGCTCTAGGTACTTCATTGCAATCGCCTCAGCTTCTTCTTTTGGCATCTTTTTGACCCAGATAGGGGCCAGAGTGCAGTTCTCTAATACCGTCAGATGTGGAAACAGATTGAAGTGCTGGAAACACATGCCGACATCTCGGCGAACAGCTTCGATGTTCTTTAGATCTTCCGTTAATTCATTACCTGAAACGAAGATATGACCTTTTTGGTGCTCTTCTAATCGGTTGATGCAGCGGATCATCGTTGATTTACCAGAGCCTGAAGGGCCACAGATAACGATTTTCTCGCCTTTTTTAACTTCTAGATTAATGTTCTTAAGTACGTGGAATTCACCGTACCATTTGTTCATGTCTTTCAACTCGATCATAAGACCTTGAGAGTTGTTTTCTGTCTGCTGCGTCATAATACGTCCTTGATCTTGTTAATTATCGTTTGTGACCGGTGTGAAGTCTGTTTTCTAGCCATATCGAATATCTCGACATGCCAAAACAAAACACCCAGAACACTAACGCGACAAATACATAACTTTCTGTTGAATACCCAAGCCATTCAGGGTCGGTATTCGCGGCTTGGCCAATCCCTAGTACATCAAACATACCAATAATCAAAACAAGACTGGTATCTTTAAACAAACCAATGAAGGTGTTCACAATTGAAGGGATCGTGATTTTAAGAGCTTGAGGTAGAATGATAAGCCCAGTCTTTTTCCAGTAGCTTAACCCCAGAGCATCAGCTGCTTCGTATTGGCCTTTTGGTATTGCTTGTAAACCACCACGAATTACTTCGGCCATGTAGGCTGCACTGAATAGTACTACCCCAACAAGTGCTCGAATCAGCTTATCGGTTTCTGTCCCTTCTGATAAAAAGAGTGGCAGCATTACTGAAGCCATGAAAAGAACTGTAATGAGCGGTACGCCACGCCAAATTTCGATGTATACGGTACACATACTGCGAATGATCGGCATCTCTGAGCGACGCCCAAGAGCAAGTGCAACACCAATAGGGAGTGACACTACAATACCAACAAGTGCGATGACCAGTGTAACCAGTAGGCCGCCCCATTTATGGGTATCAACAACTTCTAACCCAAAGACGCCACCGTATAGCAAGCCGGCAATGATAAATGGGTAGATGTTGACGAAGAACAACCAAATCCACGTGCGTTTAGGTGTTTTTTCATAAGCCAGTAAGGCTACAAAAATGGCCAACGTTGCGTAGAAGAGGCGAGGTCGCCACAGTTCAGCTTCTGGGTAGAAGCCATACATGAATTGGTCCCAACGAACGCTGATAAAAACCCAACAAGCGCCTTCGCTAGTACAGGCATCACGTGTGGTTCCTATCCAGTCGGCACTGATGAATGCCCAATCCGCTATTGCCCATAATAGGGTGAAAGCAAAGTAAGCAAGAATCACAGTGACGACGCTGTTAACAGGTCCATTAAATAGATTTTTTCTTAACCAACCGACTGGTCCAACGGTATTCGCTGGAGGCGGAAGATCAGGTTGAAATTGATGTGTACTCATCTTATCTCTCCACCAACGCTACTTTGCGGTTGTATATGTTCATTAGAGCAGACGTTAATAGGCTCAAGGTTAGGTAGACGCCCATTGTCATCGCGATTACTTCGATAGCTTGTCCAGTTTGGTTAAGTGTTGTTCCTGCAAATACAGAGACAAGATCAGGGTAACCAATGGCCATCGCAAGTGATGAGTTTTTAGTCAGGTTTAGATACTGACTGGTTAGTGGTGGGATAATAATTCTTAATGCTTGTGGAATAATAACAAGCTTTAAAGTTCTAGAACGTGGGATGCCTAGAGACATCGCAGCCTCAGTTTGCCCATGGTTTACCGCGTTAATTCCTGAACGAACAATCTCAGCAATGAACGCTGCTGTGTAGATACTTAAAGCGAGCATCAATGCAGCAAGCTCAGGGATTATGGTAACACCACCCTTGAAGTTAAACCCTTTCAACACAGGGTAATCTGCAGAGATAGGCATGCCCATAACAAAGTAAGTTACCAACGGTAAGCCTAAAATCAACGCAGCGGCAATTCGCAACATCGGTGTTTGTTGGCCGGTCAGTTTCTGTCTGTTCTTAGCCCAGATGTTGATAATAAACGTAGCAATAATACCGACAATCAATGATGCGATGACAATGCTACTGCCTTGCTCAAACACGGGTGCAGGGAAGTACAATCCACGTACGTTCAAGAAAATTGCTTCACCTAGACTCATACTTTGACGAGCAGAAGGCAAGGCTTGTAGAACGGCGAAATACCAGAAAAAGATTTGTAATAGAAGAGGGATATTTCGGAATATCTCAATGTAGACAGCTGCAAATCGGCTAACTAGCCAGTTTGAAGAGAGTCTAGCGATACCCATACTAAAGCCCAGCACTGTCGCTAGCATGATGCCGAGTACTGAAACCAAAGCGGTATTGAGAAGACCGACAAAGAACGTACGACCGTATGAGAAGGTCTCGTCGTATTCAATCAGTGTTAAGCCGATACCAAAACCAGCTTCTTGGGAGAGAAAATCAAAACCGGTGGTGATACCACGGGAATCTAAGTTTGTGAGTGCATTATTTACAATCGTGTAAAAGAAAGCACAAAGCGCCCCGACGGCGATAATTTGGAAAATGATGGAGCGAAAAGTGGGGTTGTAAAATAAGTTGGCACTTTTGGGCTGTGGCTTTGCCTGAGCTGGAGAAATAGTTTCATTAGGTTTCATACTACTATAACCTCAAATCCATTTAATAAATAGGGC
>NZ_JADDYK010000034.1:44923-59723 GCF_015163615.1 Vibrio sp. OPT18 | reverse complement strand
GGAAAACTCCGCCCTAATTGATGCTTGAAAATTTATTAACGGATTGGTGGAGCGTACATAAAGCCGCCCGCATTCCATAATGCATTTACACCACGAGAGATCTGAAGTGGAGAACCTGTACCAACAGTACGCTCAAAACTCTCACCGTAGTTACCAACTTGCTTAATTACTTGGTAACCCCAGTCGTCGCGAATGCCAAGGCCTTTACCTTTAGGACCGTCTACACCAAGAATACGTTTGATGTTTGGATCTTTTGACTTAAGCATTTCGTCTGCATTTTTAGAAGAGATGCCGTATTCTTCCGCGTTAATCATTGCTGAAAGTGTCCACTTAGCAACGTTAAACCATTTATCATCATCTTGACGAACAACAGGGCCTAGAGGCTCTTTAGAGATGATTTCAGGAAGTACTTCTGCAGATTTAGGATCAGCTAGGTTTAAGCGAAGTGCGTATAGACCAGATTGGTCAGTCGTTAGCACGTCACAACGACCTGCGTCGAAACCTTTAGATGTTTGTGCTGCCGTATCGAATACCACTGGCTTGTAAGACATGCCACTGTTACGGAAGTAATCGGCTAGGTTAAGTTCAGTTGTTGTACCTGATTGAACACATACAGAAGCGCCATCAAGCTCTTGAGCACTTGTTAGGCCAAGTTCTTTCTTAACCATGAAGCCTTGACCATCGTAGTAGTTAACGCCTACGAAGTTCAGACCTAGAGCAGTGTCACGATGTAATGTCCATGTTGTGTTACGAGATAGTACGTCGATTTCGCCAGATTGAAGCGCAGTAAAACGCTCTTTTGCTGTTAGAGGTACATACTTAACTTTAGTCTTGTCACCGAGTACAGCCGCTGCAAGAGCTTGACAATACTCAACATCAATTCCTTCCCATTCACCTTTTGAGTTAGGGTTAGAGAACCCTGGAAGACCGGTACTTACACCACAAGTTAGAAAACCTTGAGATGTGACTTTGTCCAGAGTGCTTTCTGCCGCTGATGCCGATGTTGCCATCATCGCAGTTGATGCAGCTACTACTGAAGCAAGAAGTGTTAGTTTATTTGTCATTTGTATCCTTCCTTGTTAACCAGGTGACACCTGATACTCGTGCTCGTTTGAGTTTCTCTTATGTGTTGCGTTTTCTATGACCTTGTTGTTCAAATTAAACGAGTTGCATTTTGCAAATGAAACTGTGTGCGATTTAAACAACTGTTTATAAGGTTAGGAAAGGATCCGTAGTTTCACAAATGTATAATTTAAAAAGAATTTTGAATGAAATCACAAATCCGAACACAATTAGAATGACCAAATGTTAAGTGAATGTAAATAGTGCAACGGTTCACACTGTTGGTGCAACAAGATTTAGGTTTTTATATTGATAATCGACTAGATAAATATTCTGAATCAACATCACAATGGTGAAATATTAAACTTAAGAAATGTTGAAATTTGGTCAATAAATATTTTTATTACACTTCGATAGTTATGAATATGCTCCAAATTTGGTAGCATGGCTGAATAGTTATTGAAGTAGTCTCAAGGAAGAACATGCGTTATTTCCCAATGTTTTTGGATGTAGAAAATAAGCCAATCTTAGTGGTTGGTGGGGGTGAGGTTGCTTGCCGTAAAGTCGATAGCTTACTACGAGCGGGAGCGGATGTGACTTTGGTGTCTCCCAAGGTAGCGCCTTACTTAAAGCAGCTTGTGGACGAGAACAAACTCCACTGGGTTCAAAACTTTTATTCGTCACAGATCATATCGAAAAATTACTTGCAGGTTTGGGCCACAACAGACAATCCAAGCTTGAATCACCAAGTGTATAATGATGCGAAAAAACTGGGTATTTTAGTCAATGTGGTTGACGATCTTCCTTACTGCGATTTCATCACACCTTCGATGATAAATCGCGGCAGAATCCAAATTGCCATCTCTAGTGGCGGTGCATCACCTGTTTTAGTAAGAAATATCAGAGAAAAACTCGAAACGGTATTGCCACAAAACATAGGTTTGATAGCAGACTTCGGTGCATCAAAACGCAATTCAATCAAAGAGTCATTCCCAACCGTCGACGAGCGTCGTAAATTTTGGGAGCGTTTCTTGTCATCCAGCTTTATCGAGCAGGTGAATGACAGAGAGCAGTTAGAGTCTTACTACCAGCAAGCGCTAACCGAAGGCATTGATAGCGAAGGGCAGGTCACTTGGATTGAATTCGAGAAAGATGTCGAGCTGCTGTCTATGAAGGCTTTACGTTTGATGCAGGAGGCAGAGCTCGTACTTTCACCGAGCGATTGTCCATTTGAATTTATCGACCTGTGCCGCCGAGATGCAGAAAGAGAGAACTACGCCAACAGCGGAGAGCTATCAACAAAGCTTGAGCAAGCAAGAGCAGAGAAATTACGAGTGTGTGTGTTTATTCCACCAGCAAGCGTAGAGTTTAATCTGTTGGTCGGCAAAGATCTAAAATTGTCAGCAGCCCAAGTACTCAGTTGAGGTAGTTGCTTCTAGTTGAAATGAGAGCTTTCTGGTTGTTTGAAATCGGCTAGAGGCTCGGAATAAAACTAAAGCTGGACCAGATAATTAAAAAGCCACTTCAAAAAGTGGCTTTTTGCTATTTCAAACACGACATCGTGCTGATGAGTGAGCTACCCAAATAGGCGGTCGCTCAAACTCAATAATTAGTCGCGGAAGTTGTCAAACTGGAAAGGTTGACCAAGTTCACCGCTGCGAACTAGAGCCATAACAGCTTGTAGGTCATCACGCTTCTTACCAGTAACACGAACTTTGTCGCCTTGGATAGAAGCTTGAACTTTAACTTTGTTGTCTTTGATTAGCTTAACGATCTTCTTAGCGACATCAGTTTCAATGCCTTGCTTAAAGATAACCGTTTGGTGCCAAGTGCGACCTGTTTGGTCTGCGGCTTTCGCTTCCATCGCGTTAGGATCAACATTACGCTTCGTTAGGTTGCTGCGAAGGATATCGCGCATTTGCTTCAGTTGAAAATCGTCTTGAGCAGTCAATTTTACTGATTCATCTTTGTAATCAAAGCTTGCTTCAACGCCGCGGAAATCGAAACGAGTCGATAGTTCACGGTTTGCGTTGTCTACTGCGTTACGCAGTTCTACTGCTTCTACTTCAGAGATAATGTCAAATGATGGCATTGTGTTGTTTCCTTAAGCTAAGTTTCTATCTTTAATTGCTGTTGCAAGCATGTCTAGCATTGTTGCAGTATCTTCCCAGCTTAGGCATGGGTCAGTAATCGACTTGCCATATTCTAGGTTGTTGATGTCTGTCATTGGCTGGTTGCCTTCAATAATGAAGCTCTCTGCCATAATGCCTGCAATTTGGTTCTTGTTAGATTTAATTTGCTCACAAATGTCTTGTGCAACTTCTAACTGCTTACGGTGCTGTTTCTGACAGTTAGCGTGGCTAAAGTCTACAACCAAACGTTGAGGCAGGTCGAATTCAGCCAGTTGCTTACACGCAGCATCTACAGATTCAGCGTCGAAGTTAGGGCCTTTATCACCGCCACGTAGAATAACGTGACCGTATGGGTTGCCAGAAGTACGGTAAACCGTCATGCGGCCGTTTTTATCTGGAGAGTAGAAGTAGTGTGAAGCATGTGCTGCACGAATTGCATCGATAGCAATCTTGATGTTGCCGTTGGTCGCGTTCTTGAAGCCAACTGGACAAGACAGTGCAGAAGCCATTTCACGGTGAATCTGAGATTCAGTCGTACGAGCGCCAATCGCGCCCCAAGTGATAAGGTCCGCAATGTACTGACCTGTGATCATATCAAGGAATTCAGTCGCGGTAGCTAGGCCAAGCTTGTTGATATCGAGCAGAAGCTTACGAGCTTTGTTCAAGCCTGTTTCAAGTGCGTACGAACCATCAAGATTCGGATCGGTAATCAAACCCTTCCAACCTACAACAGTACGAGGCTTCTCGAAGTAGGTTCTCATTACCACGAACAGTTCATCTTTGTACTGGTCTTGAATTTTGCTTAGGCGCTCAGCGTAATCAAGTGCCGCATCTGTATCGTGAACAGAGCAAGGGCCTACGATAACTAATAGGCGGTTATCACGACCAGTTAGGATATCTTCGATTTGGCGGCGAGAATTTTTAATGCGCTCAGCAACGTCGTCAGTAATAGGGTGTGCATTGCCTAGTTCGGCAGGAGTTGGCATAGGACCCAGAGCTTGGGTTCTCAACTCATCAGTTTTTAATGGCATGTGATAGCTTTTTTATTCTATTGCGAAGTGGTTAAGATAACGGAATTGAACAGAGGAATAAACTCTATTGAGTCAAAGTTATCTCAGTTATTGCTAATATTCTTATTTTTATCAGCAGGCCAGCGTCAAATAAGGGATTTTCACTTGTATTAACAGGCAGCTGTCGGTATTTTCGTTTGAACACAACATAAAAATGCTGGAGCAGCAATGACTCAAGAAAATCAAAGCACTTTGCACCCAGAACTTGTTTTAGGTGATGTGCTGCCTTCTTACAACGATAATAATAATTCCAACCACTTATACGTTTCATTATCAGAATTGGTGATGGATCGTGTCTTCTACCACCCAAGTATCGAAAGTCACTTAGATACACTGACTGATATCGAAAAAACGTCTTTAGATGCAATTCTTGGCGATAAAACAGTCGATGAGCATTTTGTGACGACCTTAGTGATTGCCATTCAAGCTGCCGTTCAGCCAAATCACACTTCTGTTCGTATCGCATTAAGCAGTGCAGACAGCTATGGCTTCCGTTCGCTGCTTGGCGGGAACTGTGAAGCTGAAGAGATTAATCCTGCACTAGGCGTTCGTGGCGTTGCTCGTTACGCGACACCAGAGTACAGCAAGGCTTTCGCTTTAGAGTGCCAGGTCATTAAAACGTTGCGAGAGCAGGGCATTAACGTTGAAGTGGTTGTGCCGTATGTACGAGCATTAAGCGATGCCGCTAAGATTATTGACCTGCTTGCCGAGCAAGGTTTACCACGCGGTCTGAATGGTTTGAAAGTACTGTTCTCGTGCGATGTGCCGTCTGCAGTGCTATTGAGCGAGCGCTTACTGCATTACTTCGATGGTGTAGTGGTAAACGTTGATAGCTTAGCGTCTTTCACTTTAGGCGTAGACAAACACAATGAAGCTCAGCAACACGCTTTTGATCCACAAAACGAAGCGGTTATTACCTTGTTGGATATGATTGTTAAAGCAACCCTGAACGCGAAGAAACCAGTGCTGCTAGTAACTCAAGGCTTAGTCGATTACCCACGCCTACAAGGTTACATAGCTGATCTTGAAGGCGTAGAAACGGTCGTGACTGCATAAATCGGTTTGTTGTCTTAATAAATCAACTGGCTGTATCCGTTTATTTGAAGCGCTAAAGCTTTGAGAATGAAAGAGATATCATTATGCGATGATATCTCTTTTTTGTAACATTTTTTTGACATCTCTATCGCTAATCGATTAACTGGTCTGATGACTGATTTGACTAGGTAATCCGAATGTTGACCCCTCTACAAAAAGCAAATTTCTACTTGAGCATGTTTGGTTTTTTCAAAGTGCCTTTGATCTGGTTATGCAGACCAAAATTGCTCGCACTGGATAACCAACATGTTGAGGTCAAAATCCCTCTTAAAAGACGAACGAAGAACCACCTTAATAGCATGTATTTTGGTGTTTTGGCTGTAGGTGCTGATGTGGCGGGTGGCTTTCTTGCGATGAGCAAATCTCAGCAGCAAGGTGAAAAGATTTCGTTGGCATTTAAAGAGGTGACGGGCAACTTCTTAAAGCGTCCAGAAGGCGATGTACACTTCACTTGTAATGATGGTGAGTTGATCAACACTATGCTGGAAGAAACGATGTCTACCGGGGAACGTGTAAACCAACCTGTAACCATTATCGCGACTTGCCCATCTTTGCATGGCGACGAGCCAATGGCCGAGTTCACGCTAACGCTTTCGATTAAGAAAGTCCCGTCTAGGAAATAGCTCGGAAGTAGATGGAAGCTTGAATAAGTGAATAAGTGAAAAGAGCGGTATGTGAATTGAACACCCACATACCGTGCTGCACACCATAGCAAAGCTAAGATTCTTGAGTGATTTGCTCGATGTCGACGATCTTTGAACGGTTCATTACGATTTTCCAACGGTAATAGGTCGGTTCGTTATCGTGATTGTTCTCTTTAATGATCAGGTTGAGCAAGTGGCGCTTTTCTACCGATTCACGGCTAACTTGCCCTTCATTCAATCGATACACCTTATTTGAGCCCTTATCCATCAATCGTGTCAGCGCTCGGAGGCTGATGGATAACGTTTCACGAGTCTCTTCATAACCACTCATGAACGTCGATGTCGACATCTCAGTGTGCGAACGATAGTGCAGGATCTGCTCTTCACGTTGAACGACACGCTTCTTACGAATTGATTGAATACGATCTGCTAACTTAGAGAAATTCGCATAGTCCAGCCACTCAAGCTTGTGACCGACAGATTTATTGGTCGTCGGGTCGAAGTAACGACGCTTCCATTTCGGTTTGCCTTTACGCAGCCAGCGCCAAAGGATGTCTCTCAAATCATCTTTGAAGATTTCGCGTAATGCATAGATGAATGACATCGCTACGATGAAGGAAGCGGTAATCTCACCAAGAAAGTCACGAGCCAAGATCACAGTAGTAGTCACGACAACCATCACCAAACCGGTCGCAATGCCTTTCACGGCACGCTTAACGTTCTTACCCATGGAGGTGGTCTTCTCCTTGAGTACGATAGGGTGTTCAATCAAACGTCTCAGCAGTCGCATCTTGTTACTCAGGCGGGTGACGTCTTCACGTACCTTAGCTGAGTTGTAACGGTTGAGCTTGCGGTGAGCGGTTTCTTTATCACAAAGCGTTAAGAGTCGTTCTTTGATGGTGGAGTACTCGCTGCCACGTGGCATGTGTGAAACCAGCGATAAGAACTTTTGCTCTGTGTACCATGAAAGATAGTTATCAATGTTTGCGTAGTAGCGCTTAAGGTTCTCTTCATAAGGAATACTACGACGAAGCTTCTTGAGGATATCTAAAGCTAATTCAATAACTTCATCTACTTCATCAGCCGTTACGTCGTCACTATCATTCTTATTCAGGCTACTTACCGCTTTATCTAACGCGATAACATATTGGTAGGCGAACAAACTCAAACTGACACGATACTGCGTAATCGACAATCGTCCACGCTTAGCTAAGCGACTGTGTACCAAAGGTAAAAGTGTCTTGTCACTGTAGTAGGCACGTTTTTGAGTGATTGAGCTGTAGAAAAAGGCACTTTCAGAAAGCACTTCAGGAGTCAGTCCAAGTTCACCGGGAATGAATAGATAAACGTCCATGTCGAGCTTTTTTGTCTTAGCCATGGCATGGTTAATTTTAAGTGTTATCGCATCTTGTTTATCAACGGTGATCAACGATGTCTCCTAGAATGTAAAAATATGAATGAAACTAGCGAAAGCATATCAGAGATCACGTATAATCTCCGCCAAATTTAAAGTAGAGACAATCTTGATGATTAATATTGGTCAAATAAACAACTTAGAAGTAGTAAAACAAGCAGACTTCGGTGTATTCCTTGACGCGAGCGACTATGGAACCGTGTTGCTGCCGAAACGATTTACTCCTGAAGGTGTTGAAATTGGTCAAAAGCTAGATGTTTTCTTATACATTGATTCTGACAACCAGATCGCTGCAACCACTGAAAAACCAATCGCTCAAGTAGGCCAGTTTGGTTTGATGACGGTTGAAGGTGTTAACAGCACTGGTGCATTCATGAGCTGGGGCGTGAAAGGTAAAGACCTTCTTGTTCCTTTCAGCGAGCAGCGCGGCCGTTTAAACGAAGGCCAGTCAATCTTAGTATATGTGTATATCGATAAAGCATCGAGCCGTATCGTTGGTACAACTAAGTTCAACAAATGGTTAGACAACACGCCTGCGACTTATAAGCAAAATGAGCAAGTCGATCTCATTATCGCTGAGCGCAGCCAACTTGGTTACAAAGCGATCGTGAACGGTGAACACTGGGGTATGATTTTCCCATCTGACATCATCGGTAAGCTGTTCATTGGTAAAACACTAAAAGGCTACATTAAAAACGTTCGTGAAGAAGACGGTAAGATTGATCTGTCTCTTCAGAAAGTTGGTGTCGCTAAGATGGATGACCTAAGCACTAAGGTTCTTGACCTGCTTGAGAAGAAAGGTGGTTACCTGCCTTTGAATGATAAGTCTTCTCCTGAAGTTATTTTCTCTGCATTCAGAACCAGCAAAGGTACGTTCAAGAAGACAATTGGTGGTCTATACAAATCTGGCAAGATCACTATCGACAAAGAAGGTATCAGCTTAGTTAAGTAAGCGATCCTTTCTGTCAAAAAAAAGCCCAAACCTTCCTGTTTGGGCTTAGGGGAAAGGGCTCCGAAGAGCCTACGCTAATCGTTTTAATCTTTTGACTATTAGATTGAAGTCTAGTTTAGATTCCCTAAAGTGCGATTTTTCTTTTTGGAAATAGTGACTTGAATTGATATTTATATAATTAGTTGTTGATTTACAAGCGCTCACACACTGAGTTACATGACCGGTAGAATAGAAAAAGCCCAAACAATTAACGTTGTTTGGGCTTTTTGTTTATTAAGGTGTATTCAGTGCGAACGCTTTTAGAAAAGGTTCTTATCGCGCACGAGTTCGCGTGGTAAACCGTTCTTCACTCGGTTGCCAACCCACTTACCAAGGCCGATGATTGCACCATTGTACTTCACTAGTACTTCACCTTTTCCTGACAAGTTTTCAGGGCGAACATCGCGGCCCATGAACCACTCACGAGCATCTTCAATACTTAGCTCGACAACATTTGCTTCATTACCTGTTGCCAGTGTTGTGGCCACTTGGTGCTGCCAGCGGTAACCTTTTTTATGGGTTTCGGCGATCTTGATTCCCATGCGAGAGAAACGGAATTCACCAATCATAGGTTCTAGCGCTTCTGGGAATAGCCAGACATCTTTGTCACGAATCCAAACCTGAGTATCGCTTGGCAATTCGATATCGAGAGTATCCATTAATTGTTCAGCGACTTCTTGCTGAGATTTCTTTGAGGCTTTTTCAAATGGGAATTTACCCATACGCTTTTTAACTTCTGGTGGAGTCACAGATGCTAGCTTGCGAATACGAGCAACGAAGAAGCCTTCAGAGTCATAAACTTGTGGGAAGATGTGTAGAAAGCCTTCCTCTGTTGTGGTTGCTTTTGCATTGTCGAACAGTGATTCCAGAGATTCGAATTCAACCGCATCACCAAAGGTTTCTTTTAGGTGATGACACACTTGTTGGTTCTCTTCGGTGCTAAGCGTACACGTTGAGTAAACCAAAACACCATTAGGTTTAAGAGCATGGAATGCACTTTCAATCAGATCTTTTTGCGTGTCGGCAATGTCGACCACAGATTGATACGTCCAGTTCTTCATCGCATCGGCGTCTTTACGAATGGTACCTTCGCCAGAGCAGGGTGCGTCTAGCAACACAGCATCAAACTGTTCTGGTAACCAACCACCGAAAACTCGACCGTCAAAGTTACTTAGAGCGGCATTACGAACACCACAACGTTCTATGTTAGCGTGAAGGACTTTTACACGGCTTGCTGCGTACTCATTGGCAACCAATACACCGCGATTATTCATTAGCGCAGCGATTTGCGTTGTTTTAGAGCCGGGTGCAGCCGCAGTGTCTAGCACCGCTTGGTAGTCAGCTTCGCCTTGGAAAAGTGCCAAAGGTGGCATCATCGAGCTGGCTTCTTGGATGTAGAAAAGACCAGACATGTGTTCTGCCGTATTACCTAGTGGCGCTTCACTTTCATCAGCTGTAATCCAAAAGCCCGTTTCACACCAAGGTACAGGTTCCAGTTCCCAGCCTTTCTCTTTTGCTCGTACTAGGAAGTCTTCAACACTGATTTTCAATGTGTTGATTCGAATACTTTTACGAAGTGGTTTTTGGCATGACGCGACAAAAGAAGCCATATCTAGATGACTAGGCATGATTGCTTCGATGTGCGTTAGGAATTCTTCAGGGATATATACGTTAGCGTGCAAAAGAGTATCTCGATTTATTGCATTAATGCGGGGAGTTTAAAGCAAAATGAGGCCGCCCTAAACCATATTTATAGCAAACAACAAAAATGCAGCCGAATGGCTGCATTTTGATGAAGAATTAATCTTCTAGAAACGTCAGGGAATTCACTCTATGGACGAGGAATTGCTGTTCTCCATGATTTCCACTCATCTTCGGCTTGAGGATAGAGGTAGAAAGACTGATCTTCGCTTGCTACTGGTTGAAGTTCATTTGTCGGTGGCGTTGAGAATGTAATACCACCTCTTAACAAGCTGTCTACCGTTCCGGCTTTGATGTTTGCGCCTGACAGGCCGATAGAGACATCGACGCCCGACACGTTCCAGAACACGGTGTTTGCGCGGATTAGATACGCGTAGTCTGGTTCTATTTGAATCGTAGAGATGATGCGGTCAGCAAACTCGCCTAACTGAACATCAATAACACTGCCGATTTCTAGCTCACGGAATAGGATAGGTGTGCCTTCAGATACTGAGCCTCGCGTTTCGCTTTGCAGTTGGAATATCTTGCCTTCAGGCTGCACGGGTCCTTTGCTAAGCTCAAATTTCGTGTTTCTTTCACCTTTCCCCGGATCTACGTTGATGTGCTTAGAGAGCAGCGCAGAGACGTTTTTGATGCCGTTAAGGCCAATCTCAGGCTCTGCCAACCAGAAATGACTGTTCGCCACGGCAATCCTGTCGACGTACTCAGGTAAAATACGCGCAGTAATTTCAATACCGCCCTTGTTGAAGTTCGGAATCACCAAAGTAACCTCACCAACAGTGACACCTTGATATTTGATCGCCATGCCCTTGCTGACTTCTTGATTGCCAGAAGAGGTGATAGTAATCGCGCGGCCAAATTTTCGAGCGGATTTCGAATCTTTATATAGCTTCCATACATCGCCGAGTTTGTTGTCGATTCCCGGCAGAGAGTCAAAAGCAATACCGCCTTGGATAAGGGTTTTAACTGGTGCCGCTTTAATGCTGATACCCGATAGCGATGCATCAACCTCAACGCCTGAACGGTTCCAGAAAACAGTGTGCTTGTTGAGTAAGTGCGTGTAACGATTTTCGATTGTGACTTTGATTCTTACGCCACCGTCTGCAAGCTGAAAATCAGAAATACTACCCACTTGTAGGTTGCGGTAGAGGAGTGGGCTACCTTTAGAGATTGAAGGTAGCTCACTGGCAAACAACGAAAGTGTCTTTGAACCAGACTGATTAAACTTAGCGATTTCTGCTAACGACTTACTTTGGAAAAGTTGGTAGTCCGTTCGAGCTTCAGATTTGCCTTCACTCACAAAGCTAATCGAGCCTGTAAGAAGCTGTTTTGCTGGTGGGACCGTAACACTCAAGCCTGATTCGGTTAGCTCTGCAGTCGCACTACCTGTCACAAAGAAACGGTTGTGGCTTTTGATAAGGTGCGCGTACTCATTATCGATAAGTGCATCCATGAAGACTTCGTGTTTATCAGAGCCCGTACCAACACCATCAACTAATCCCACATGGATGATAGAGCCAACGGCAATGCCTTTGTAGAGAAGTTGTGTACCGACATCTAACCCGAACGAATTGTTCGACGTTAAGCGAATCGCAACGGATTTCTCTTGTTCCTGACTGAATTCATTTTTGCGGATTGCAGTAAATCGACGCGCCTTTTCACCTTCACCCGGTACCAAGGTTAAAAAGTTACCTGTCACTAAATTGGCAATGTTTTTCATACCAGTGAGTGACAGTTCAGCTTCTTCTAGAACGAACTTACTGCCACTATTTAAGAAGTCACTGAATGCCGGTTGGATAGCAGCTGAGGCGACCACGTTTTCACGCCCTTCGCTTAGCGATAAGTCAGTGATTTGACCGATTTCAATACCGCGATACATGATCGGAGCACCCGTAGCACTGATTTTATTATCATCGGGTACGGCGATCTTGATAGAGATACCTCGACCCGCTGTTTTCAGATCTGGGTAGAGTTTAAACTTAGAATTCATCTCAACCGGTTGGCCTTCTCCTGGAGAGTCGACCGCAATTGAACCACCAAGCAATGCACTTAGGCTCTCTAAGCGAACATCAACACCAGAAAAGCCAATACTGGCACCTAAACCACTGACATTCCAAAAACGGCTTTGGTCAGTAATGATATGGCTGTATTCATCTTTAATTGACGCTTGAATCGTAACGGATTTAGCGTTGTCGTTTAACTGGTAGTTGTAAACCTCACCAATTGGGATTTTACGGTAAACGATTTGAGAACCAACAGACACACCGCCCAGATCTTTGGTCGTCAGTGAAATATTCAAACCTTCGGAAGCCAGCAAGTCAGAAGGGGATGATTCTAAGGCTTGGAAAACGGTTTCTGGGTCTTGTTTGGTTTCGCTCGGGTGGATAGCAATATAGTTACCAGAAACAAGTGCGTCTAATCCTGAGATACCCGACAAACTTGCTGTCGGTTTTACAAGCCAGAAACGAGTGCCTTTTGAGAGTAGCTTCTTCGCTTCTGGGTAGATGTCAGCATCGACGTAAATACTTGATAGATCTTTGGACAATGTGATGTCGCGGACCATACCCACCTCTAAGCCTTGGTAACGAATCGTTGTTCGACCTGCGACTAAACCTGCGGCATCTGAGAAGTATATTTGCACACGCTGCCCAGCATCGTGTATCGATTTCATGACCAACCAACCGGCTAAGGCGACGGTTAATATCGGCAGAATCCACAAAGGTGAGATGCCTTTGTTTTTCCTTACTTCTGGTGAATATGACGTTTGTGATTGGTTATCGTTGTTCATTCACTGACTCATCTTTAGAGGTGTAGTTATCCCAAATTAGCCTAGGATCTAAGCTTTCCGCTGCTAGCATCGTGAGAACAACTACGACACCAAAAGCGACTGCACCATAACCTGGTGTAAAGTTTAAAATTTGTCCGCGGTCGACCAAGGTCATCATGATCGAAATAACGAACAGATCCATTACCGACCATTTCCCCACCCATTTCACGATGAAATAGATGGTCATACGTTGCCTGTGGTAAACGGCGCGCTTCATCTTTATACAGATTAAGATGTACGCGAGGCCCAGTATTTTCGCGACTGGCACGACGATACTGGCAATGAAAATGATCGCAGCGATGCCATACATATCGCTATTAATCAGCGAAGCGACACCGGAAATGATGGTGTCTTCCAGCCTTTGACCGTTGGTAATAAGGATAGAGATAGGAATAACGTTAGCGGGAACAATAGCCACGGATGCGGCAAACAGCAGAGCCCAAGTCTTCTGTATAGAGTAGGGCTTGCGGTGATATAAGTCATGGTGACAACGCACACAAGTATGACCGTCAGGCTGAGACAGATGACAGTTGTGACAGTGTACGTTCTTACTCTCAGCAAAAGAGTAGTCAGATTCTTTTGCCCAAGCTTCCCAGTAGCGACGCACACTGATACGGCTTACCAGTAATACGCTGAATAGCTGCAGAAGAATCAGGCCAATCAAACCAGGGCCGACGAAAATGTCTGAGTAATCTTGCAGTTTGAAACATGAGACCGCCAAACTTACCAGAAACACATCCAACATCATCCAATGTTTGAGAGTCTGAATAATGGCTAATGAATAACGAAAGGGGGTGAAGATCTTAAAACGCAGTGATGCATGAGTGATGAGTACCGACGTGCACACGAGCAACGGAGCGATCGAACTGCAGAACAGGATCAGCAAACCAAGTAGAGGAAAGCCTTCGCCCATTAAGGTAAAGACGCCGGATGGTAACGTCGCGGGAATCATGACACCAATCAGGCGAATACTGATGAATTCAAAAAAGTGCGATGGGATAAACAGCAATAAGCAGGTAATTGCGATTGCTAGGTTTCCTGAGAGGCTAGGGGTGCCGCCTCTATAAAGCTGAGTTCCGCATCTTGGGCAGTAAGCAGATTTCCCTAAAGGGATGTCCATTTTATCTACGGGAAGTTCGCAGCCCTGGCAAAGACGCACTGAGCTGCTGTCGCATTGGTGTTTTGTTGATAAAGGGTTGGTTACGGATGGGGAGGTCACGCGACCTCCCAAGTTGAAACGTAAGTTAGGTTAGAAACCCGACTTAAAGACTCAGAGACACAAACATCAGGCGTGCGATTGCACACTGCCGTAGAGTGTTTGATAGAGTCCTTGTTGTTCAACCAATTCACCATGTGTTCCCGTCTGTGTGACTTGTCCATCTTCTAAAACATAGATTAGATCGGCTTGTTTCACCGCTGATAATCGATGAGCCACTATCAAAGTTGTGCGATCTTTCAAAAACTCGCTCAGAGCTTTATGCAGCGCTGACTCTGTTGCTGTATCGAGTGCAGATGTCGCTTCATCAAGAATAACAAACTTAGGATTGCTCAGCACCATACGAGCTATTGCTAAGCGTTGTCGTTGACCACCAGACAGTCGAACGCCGTTCCTACCAATTTGTGTATCTAAGCCATTACTCAGTTGCTTGATGACATCTTGCATTTGAGCGACTTCAAGCGCACGCCACAACGACATTTCGTCGTATTCAGCACCAAGGGTCAGATTATGCCTTAATGTATCGTTAAAGAGTATAGGTTGTTGTAAAACAACGGCAATTTGATTGCGTACTACATCAAAGCTAATATCATCGGTTGTTTCACCGTTATAGCGAATACAACCTGAGTCTGCTTGGTAAACCCCAAT
>NZ_JADDYK010000034.1:11691-44874 GCF_015163615.1 Vibrio sp. OPT18 | reverse complement strand
CAGCAACTGGATTAACGTAGATTTACCCCCGCCACTCGCACCGACCAAAGCGACTTTTTTACCTGCAGGGATGTGCAGCGATAGCCTATTTAAAACAGTGTTTTCCAATGTGTAAGAGAATGTAACGTCTTCGATGTCGACTGTCACTTCTTGATCTTCAGTAAATGGGTTCACTTTACTAATAGGGCGCTTCTCTTCTTCTAACTGAAGAAGATCGTTGATTCGTTGCAGTGCCGCTTTCGCGCTATACCAAGAGAATTGAATCCCTAGCAGCTCTTGAACCGGGCCTAACATGAACCACAAGTAGCCAAATACTGCGAAAATCTGACCAATGGTTAAGTCACTGAATAACACCATTAGCATAGCGACGGCACGGAAAAGCTCGAAACCTAATAAGAAGAGTAGAAACGAAACACGGCCAGCAGCTTCAGATTGCCAAGCGTATTTGTCTGCATCGATTCTTACTTGGTTAGCTTGAACCTTAAGTTCGTCGAGAAAAATGCGTTCTTTATTCGCCGCACGCAGTTGGTAAATGCCGTCTAAGGTTTCCACCAAACGGTTTTGAAAGCGCTCGAAAGATTGGTTTTCGTACTTCTTAAGGTGTTTGACCCTGCTACCTAGTTTACGGGAGAAATAAATTACAACAGGATTGACCAGTAAAATGAACAATCCTAAACGCCACTCTAACCACAACAGCACGATCGCTGTCCCGAACACGGTCAGGAAGCTGATGATAAATTTAGAAAGAGTCGAGCCAATGAACTTATCTATTGTCTCTATGTCTGTTATTAGGTGGGCGTTGATACCGCCGCTGCCTTTGGTTTCGTATTGTCGAATACTGATGCGGCCAAGCTTATCTATCATCTTGCTGCGCATTTGATAGGTAATTGTTTTGGACACAAGCGTAAACTGACGCCCTTGCAGAATGTTCAGCGCTTGGCTAACGGAGCGCATGATAATCACTAACAACAAAGTTAGTGCTATATAGCCAGTCGGTGTTTGTAATGAAGATGGAAGTAGGTGGTTCATCATCTCTAAGCCTGAAGCGGGCTTATCAAGTAATACTTCATCAACCATTAATGGCATGAGCAACGGGATAGGGACACTAATGAGAGTTGCAAATATGGCAATAATGTTAGCAAACAGTAATTTGGACTTGTGTTTTTTTACTTGAGTTATTAACCAAGAACGGCTAATAGTGTCTTCTGAATTGTTCATTGTAATGAGAATAAGTCCTATTTAGTTTGATGGCCGCATTCTACTGCGTTCTCTTGATAATGGAAGTCTCAATTTAATTGGAAGTTAATATGAAAATAGAACATTACCAACGCTTAACCAAACAAGCCGTTGCATTAATTGAATCAGAAACCGATCTAACTGCTAATCTTGCTAATATCAGTTCATTATTATTCATGGAATTGGATGACTTGAATTGGGCGGGTTTCTATTTAATGAAGCAGGACCAAGCTAAGGAAAAAGACGAACTTGTACTGGGTCCTTTCCAAGGTCAACCTGCTTGTGTGCGAATTCCAGTAGGGCGTGGTGTGTGTGGAACTGCGGTTGCGACGAATACAGTTCAGCGCATTCATGATGTTCATGAGTTCGAAGGTCACATCGCTTGTGACGCTGCAAGTAACTCAGAAATCGTTATTCCGTTCTCGATTGGCGGAAAAATCGCGGGTGTTCTTGATATCGATAGCCCAAATGTTGGCCGTTTTTCTCAAATTGACGAGGACGGATTAACATTTTTCATGGCAGAAGTGGAAAAGCTGCTTAATTCGCACGCGAACAAGGCATAAATTATTCTCTTACTGTGGTTTTTCCCAAGCATCTCTCTATAATACGTAAAAATATTTTCTTAATGCTCGCGGAAAACCGCAAAAACCAGGAACCCACATGGAAAACACTGAAAAGTTAAAAAACAGCAAAGAAGTTATCGCATATATTGCTGAATGTTTCCCTAAATGCTTTACTCTAGAAGGTGAAGCGAAGCCACTTAAAATTGGTATTTTTCAAGATCTTGCTGAACGTCTAAATGAAGACGAAAAAGTAAGTAAGACTCAGCTTCGTGCAGCGTTAAGACAGTACACATCATCATGGCGTTACCTGCACGGCGTAAAAGCTGGCGCAGAGCGTGTTGACCTAGACGGCAACGCGTGTGGCACACTAGAAGAAGAGCACGTTGAACACGCTAAAGCTACACTTGCAGAAAGCAAAGCGAAAGTTCAGGCTCGTCGTAAAGAACAAGCACAAAAAGCTCGTGAAGAAGGCAAAGCGAAACCTAAGGCGAAGAAAGCTCAACAGCCTCGTCGTCAAGCGCCTAAAGCACCAAAAGTAGAAAAGCCTGTAGAAACACGCGCTTTGAACGCTGACGAATTCATCGCTGGCAAAGAAGTAAATGTGAACATGGGTAAAGGAAACATGGCTGCGACCATTGTTGAAATCAATAAGGAAGATGTGCGTGTTCAGTTAGCAAACGGCCTACAAATGGTTGTTAAAGCGGAGCACTTGCGCGCTTAAAGGAGATACTCCTACGCATGAAATGCCGTTCAAAATTGACACTGATTGCTGCTAGCTTTTGGCTAGCAGCTTCAGCTCAGGCTCTTGAAGCCAAATTAGATCAGGACGATTTACCTCTACTCGCTCCTGAGGTCCAACACGAAACTGCTAGTAAACGTGTTACTTCTCGATTTACTCGTTCTCACTATAAACACTTCAATCTCAACGATGATTTCTCTCAAGCTATCTTTAATCGTTACTTAGAGATGCTGGATTATAATCGTAATATCTTCACTCAAGCTGATATTGACTCTTTCGCTGCGTCATCTACACAAATTGATGATCAACTGAAAGCAGGCAATAACCAGATTGCATTCGATGTTTATAATTTGTCTATGCAGAAGCGTTTTGAACGTTTTCAATATGCATTGTCTTTGCTAGATACAGAGATTAAGTTTGATACCGATGAAAGTATTGAACTCAATCGTAGTGAAGCTGAATGGCCAAAAGATATCGCTGAAGTGAATGAGCTTTGGAGAAAACGCGTTAAATACGATGCGTTGAATCTAAAACTTACTGGCAAAGAGTGGCCAGAGATTCAAGAAGTTTTGGAAAAGCGTTACAACAATGCGATGAAGCGTATTACGCAATCGCATAATGAAGATGCTTTCCAAATCTACATGAACGCATTTGCGCGTGAAGTTGATCCGCACACAAGTTACCTTTCTCCAAGAAATGCAGAACAATTCCAATCTGAGATGAATCTATCTCTAGAAGGTATTGGCGCTGTACTTCAGATGACAGACGACTACACCGTTATTCGATCTTTAGTTGCTGGTGGCCCCGCGTCAAATAGCAAACAATTGAGCGATGGCGACCGTATTGTTGGCGTTGGTCAAGATGGCGAAGAGATTGTTGATGTTATCGGCTGGCGTTTAGACGATGTAGTGCAATTAATTAAAGGACCGAAAGGGACTAAAGTTAAGCTACAGATCTTGCCAGACGGTAAAGATGTAAAAAGTCACGTTGTCACAATTATTCGCGATAAGATTCGTTTAGAAGACCGCGCTGTTAAATCAGAAATTATCGAGAAAGATGGCAAGAAGATTGGTGTACTCGAAGTACCAAGTTTCTATGTTGGTCTTTCTAAAGATACCGATAAACTGATCACCGAGCTTAAAGAGCAAGGTGTTGAAGGTATTATTGTTGATTTGCGAAACAACGGTGGTGGTGCACTAACGGAAGCAACCGAACTCTCTGGTTTATTTATCAAAGAGGGGCCTGTTGTTCAGGTTCGTGATAGTTACGGTCGTGTCAAAGTGAACAGTGATACTGATGGTGAAATCAGTTACCAAGGTCCGTTAACGGTATTGGTGAATCGCTACAGTGCTTCGGCATCTGAGATCTTTGCAGCAGCGATGCAGGATTACGGTCGTGCAATCATCCTAGGTGAAAACTCTTTCGGTAAAGGTACGGTACAACAGCATCGTTCTTTGAATCATATTTATGATTTGTTCGACAAAGAGTTGGGCTATGTTCAATACACAATCCAGAAATTCTACCGAATCAATGGTGGCAGTACGCAAAACAAAGGTGTAGTACCTGATATTGCTTACCCAACGCCAATTGACCCAGCAGATACTGGTGAAAGTGTTGAAGACAATGCTCTACCTTGGGACAGCATTGATAAAGCAAACTACTCAGTGTTACAGCGTAACGATGAGCAAATTGCTGCTTTAACAGCTCAACACCAAGCTCGTATTGCGACAGATATGGAATTTGGCTTTATCGCGCAAGATATTGAAAAATATAAGGCAGATAAAGACGATAACGACCTTTCTTTGAATGAAAAGGTACGTCAGCAAGAGAGCGATGATGCGGATGCGCTTCGTCTAGATCGTATCAATCAACGTCAAAAAGCCGCTAAGTTAGAGGTGTTTAAAACGTTGGATGATATTCCTAAAGACTATGAAGCCCCGGATGCTTATCTTGATGAGTCTGTTGCAATCATGCTTGATATGATCAAGAAATAGAGCAAACGCCTGTTAAAAGGTGATTGTTTAAAGGTACACAATTCAAAAGCGAGCCTAGGCTCGCTTTTTTTGTGTCTATGATTTGACAGGAATATCTGATTGTATCCGTTGAGATTGTCGTAAGGAACACTCAATAGTTAGGGTGATTTAGCTCTGTTTTGCGTTGAATAATGACACTTAAGTTACTTCGCACTTAAAATTTAGTGACTTAGATCATATTTTTTCGCTTTCTAATCATTACGTGCCTAAGCTTAAAGAAAATGAGGGGGCGCGTATGAAATGGATTCTACTAATTTTATCTTGTTTAAGTTTTGTTGCTTTTGGGAGCGAGGTCGCTTCGAGCAGCCAACAATCAAAAAGTGATAGTAATCTATCTCATTTTGACCTTCCTCTGTTGCTTGGCGATTGGTATTTGATGAATCCAGATCCTGAGCAAGGTACTGAAAACTTTAGAGCAATTAAGCTCACACTCGATTCAAATTACTCATTCACTATCGATATCCAAAAGAAAGACTACAGTGTGGATCATTGGGAAGGTTTGTATAACGCCAATGAAGACACCATTATTTTGGGTTTGAATACTTCTGAGCCTCAGGTTTACGCGTATAGCAGTAATCACAATATGCTGAATCTTAACGGTGTTATGTTCACCAAAGCCTTGCCCAACGCCCTGGCTGGAATTTGGTCAAGCGCCGAACTTTCCGGAAGCGATTTGCGTGCAAGTAATATTCAAAAAATGGATTTAGTGCTTCAACCTGATTTTATCTTCATGTTCCGAGTGTCCGATGAAGAAGGGGGTGAAGTCATTCGTCGTGGTGTGTATTACACCGAGGGCGACCAATTAGTGCTGCTTTATGAGAACGGTGAGCACGGCACTCGTTACACATTGAATAGTGATGTTTTGACGCTTCAAGGTGAAGAGGGAGACATGTTCGCGGTGCTTAATCGCATACGTTAACTACGAGTTTTAGCCATAAAATCGGTTCGTTGAAAATATGGCACACAGTTCATTTCTTAGCCGTTCCTTTCTGATTTGATTGATAAAATAGCAAAACATGGAGGCATTTTCCTACAATGCCTCCTTTTTTTAATATTCCCCTTGTGTTCTTGGCGCTCAACCTTTAGATATATACAGTTAACAAATAATTACGTATAACGATCAAAAGGAACCCGTCATGGCACATACACCTCAAGCCAAGTATCGTAAAGATTATCAATCACCATCTCACACTATTTCTGAAATCGATCTTACCTTCGATTTGTACGATTCAGCATCCATCATTACGGCGGTGTCTAGTGTTAAGCAAGAGAAAGATAGCTCGACCTTAGTACTTGATGGTGAAGGCTTGAAGCTGGTTTCTGTTTTGGTAGAAGGTAAAGAGTGGACTCAATATGAACAGTCTGAAACTCAACTGACACTGAACGATTTACCACAAGAATTCACATTAACGATCGTGACTGAAGTTGATCCTGAAGGGAACAGTGCACTTGAAGGCCTGTACAAATCAGGTGGTGCTTTCTGTACGCAATGTGAAGCGGAAGGTTTCCGTCGTATCACTTACTACATGGATCGCCCAGACGTCTTGGCAAAATTCACCACAACGGTTATCGCGGACAAAGCAGAAAATCCATTCTTGTTAAGTAATGGTAACCGTGTTGATGAAGGCGAAGCTGAAAATGGTCGTCATTGGGTGAAGTGGCAAGACCCACACCCAAAACCTGCTTACTTGTTTGCACTTGTTGCTGGTGACTTTGATGTACTTCGTGATGCTTACACTACGCAATCGGGTCGTAAAGTTGACCTAGAAATCTTTGTCGACAAAGGCAACCTAGACAGAGCTAACCACGCGATGGTTTCTTTGATTAACTCAATGAAGTGGGACGAAGAGCGTTTCAACTTAGAGTACGACTTAGACATCTACATGATTGTAGCCGTTGATTTCTTCAACATGGGTGCGATGGAAAACAAAGGTCTGAACGTATTCAACTCTAAGTTTGTTCTCGCGAACGACCAAACTGCTACGGATACCGATTACCTAGGCATCGAAGCGGTAATCGGTCACGAATATTTCCATAACTGGACCGGTAACCGAGTGACTTGTCGTGATTGGTTTCAACTAAGCTTGAAAGAAGGCTTAACCGTATTCCGTGACCAAGAGTTCTCATCTGATCTTGGCTCTCGCGCAGTAAACCGCATCAACAATGTTCGTATTATTCGCGGGCCGCAATTCGCTGAAGACGCAAGTCCAATGTCTCACCCAATTCGTCCAGAAAAAGTGATAGAAATGAATAACTTCTACACATTGACTGTGTACGAAAAGGGCAGTGAAGTGATCCGAATGATCCACACATTGTTGGGTGAAGACGGTTTCCAAAAAGGAATGAAGCTTTACTTTGAACGTCACGATGGTACGGCTGCAACATGTGAAGACTTCGTCGCGGCAATGGAAGATGCGTCGGGCGTCGACCTATCTCAGTTCCGCTTATGGTACAGCCAGTCTGGCACACCGACGCTGTCTGTTAAAAGCCACTACGACGCAGAGAAGAAACAATACACATTAACAACTCGCCAAGTAACAGCGCCAACTCATGAGCAAACGGAAAAGCAGGCTCTGCATATTCCTCTTGATATCGAGTTATACACAGCTGCGGGTGAAGTTGTTGAGTTACAATGTCACGGTAAGCCAGTTCATAATGTATTAGATGTGAAAGAAGCAGAGCAAACGTTCGTGTTTGAAAACGTTTCTGAGCAACCGATCCCATCATTACTTCGTGAATTTTCTGCGCCAGTGAAATTGGAATACGACTATTCAGATGAAGAACTGATCTTCTTGATGGTGAATGCTCGCAATGAATTCTCTCGTTGGGATGCGGGTCAAATGCTATTAGCGAAGTACATCCGCAGTAACGTTGAGAAAGTTCAACAGGGTCAAGCGTTTGAGCTTTCTGATTCTGTTGTTGATGCATTCCGTGGTGTACTGCTGAGTGATTCACTAGAGCCTGCGTTTATTGCAGAAATGCTTTCTCTACCAAGCCACAATGAAGTATCGGGTTGGTATGAGCGTGTTGATATTGATGCGGTCGCATCGGTTCTTAACTCAATGAAAGTAACGCTAGCTGCAGAACTTGAAGACGAGTTAGCGGCGGTTTATCACAGCCACGCACTAACGGAATACACGATCGATCACGATTCGATTGGTAAGCGTACTCTACGTAAAGTTTGCCTAAGTTACTTAGCTCATACTGAGCAGGGTAATGACTTGGTTGTTGCAATGTACCAGCAAGCAAACAACATGACAGATACCATGGCAGCAATGGGTGCGGCAAACAGTGCGCAACTCGCATGTCGTGAAACCTTGATGGCGGATTACAGTGACAAGTGGAAACACGATGGTCTTGTTATGGATAAGTGGTTTGCATTGCAAGGTACAAACCCAAGTTCAAACGCCCTTGAAGTGATCAAAGCGTCGATGTCGCACCAAGCGTTCAGTTTGAAGAACCCGAACCGTACACGTAACTTGGTCGGTTCATTCTTAAACATGAACCCGGTTCAATTCCACGACAAGTCTGGTCAAGGCTATGCATTTGCTGGCGAGATCTTACGTGAGCTAAACAGTAGTAACCCGCAAGTGGCTTCACGTTTGATTGACCCACTACTTAAGTTCCGTAAGTACGATTATGAACGCCAAGCTCTTATCAAAAAAGAACTAGAGACGTTAAAGAACATGGACAACCTAGCAAAAGACTTATTTGAGAAAGTGACGAAAGCACTAGAAGCTTAAGTTCGCGCTCATTCAGCTAACTGTTTGCTATAACGAAAGGTCATCAGTGGTAGAGAATATCTGCCACTGATTTTTTGTTTCTGGTACATCGAATTTTCGATAAGCTAGAGCAGTTTCAAGCTCAGTTTCACAGTCAGACATCGTTAAGTGCCAAAAAACACTGGCACTGTATATTTATACAGGTATCGTATGAATCGCTATATTTTCCAACTTAACATCTCATATCAGCAGTTTTTGGCCAGCTATTCTGGTGCGGCAAGTAAAGTTCAAGTGATAACAACAACAGGTTTACGCTTACAGTTACCTGCAACTCGGTTCAGACCATTTCTTACACAAATAGGGGTTAGAGGGCAGTTTAGGCTGACAACTGACCAAAAAAATAAGTTTATTAAGTTAGAAGCTCTGTAAACCTTGGCGTGCCTAGTGAGTTAAAAGGAATCTTAATCACATAATCAAACATTTCACCTCTTACCACCTCTAAAACAATTAACTATTTTTCAATAATGCTTTTACAATAAATGAATGCATTACCTTTGCTTAACTCGTTAGTAGAAAAGCGCTCTACGGCACGTTTCAAACACCAGATTAAGTGATCCCCCTAATAATAAAATATAATTCTAATTGTGGAGTGTGACTATGACCGCACGTGAAACTGTGGTTCCAGTTTTACTTGAAAAAGTTTACAAGCTGATTCAAGACAAACTTGACCTTGCTCATCGACCTCTCGTAACTCAACTTGCTCAACACTTGTTTAGTAACGTTTCTCACGACGATCTGACTCAGAGAAACGAATCCGATTTATATGGTGCTGTAGTTAGCCTATGGCATCACATCAATGAAAAGAAAGCCGACGAAATCTCTGTACGCGTTTTCAACCCGACGGTAAGTCGTCAAGGTTGGCAGTCTACTCACACTATCGTTGAGATAGTCGTTCCAGACAGCCCATTCCTTGTTGATTCTGTAAAAATGGCACTGACTCGCCTAGACCTTTCTTCTCACCTTATGCTTCATAACCCAACACAAATCTCTCGCTCAGATAAGGGCAGTGTTGTCGGTGTTAGTAATAACGAAGGTGCATTCCAATCGCTTTTCCATATAGAAGTTGACCGTCTTAGCAGCAAAGCTGAAATGACAGCGCTTAAAACGGAACTGCTGGATATTTTTACCGACACTAGCTTAGTCGTGAACGATTGGTTGAATATGGTTGAAAAACTTAAAGAAGTGACCAATCAAGTTGAACAGCAAAAAGAGACCATTCCAGTAGACGGCCAGCGCTTTGATGAGACGTTGGCGTTTCTTCGTTGGTTAGGTGAACACAACTTCACATTCATGGGTTATAAGGAATATGACCTAGTTTCAGTTAACGGCGACACTGAGCTGCAACCGACCAAGGAGCAAGGTCTTGGTTTGTTTGCGAATTCAGATCGTGTACGTAACGTTAAGCTATCTGAGTTTTCTGATTCGGCGCGTCTTGAAGCGAAAAAGCCTTATGTGCTTATCGTAACCAAGGGCAACACGGCTTCACGCATTCACCGCCCAGCTTACAACGATTACATTGGTATTAAGAAGTTCGATAAGAACGGTAAGGTCATTGGTGAGCACCGCTTTACTGGTCTTTACACATCTGCCGTTTATAACCAAACCGTAGAAACGATTCCTCTTGTTCGCGAGAAAGTAGAGCGTATCTTGGATGCGAGTGGTTACCGTGAAGGTTCATACTCTTACAAAGCTCTGCACAACATTCTTGAAAACTACCCACGTGATGAACTGCTGCAAGCTCGAGAAGAAGAGCTACTAGAAGTCGGTACGGGCGTCGTACAAATGCAAGATCGTGATCTTCTGCGTTTGTTTGTTCGCAAAGACCCGTTTGGTCGTTTCTTTAGCTGCATGGTTTACGTAACAAAAGATCGTTACAACACAGAGCTTCGTCGCCAAACGCAGCGCATCTTAAAACAGTACTTTGGTTGTGAAGAAGAGGTTGAATTTACAACGTACTTCTCTGAAAGCCCGCTAGCAAGAACGCACTATATTGTTCGTGTTGATAACAACAACATGGATGTGGACGTGAAAACAATTGAGCAAAATTTAATGGAAGTATCGTCTACGTGGGATGACCGTCTGTCTGAGTCAATCATTGCAAACTTCGGTGAAAGCAAAGGTCTTCCATTATCGAAAGAGTACATGCGTGCGTTCCCACGTTCGTACAAAGAAGACATGATGCCAGGTTCAGCTGTTGCTGACATCGAACGTTTAGAAGCGCTAAGTGAAGACAACAAACTGGGTATGCTTTTCTACCGTCCTCAAGAAGAAGCAGCAGATTCAAAAGCCGTTCGTTTGAAGTTGTTCTACCACAGCGATGAGCCAATTCACCTTTCTGATGTGATGCCAATGCTTGAAAACTTTGGCCTACGCGTTATCGGTGAATCTCCATATGAAGTGCGTAAAACCAACGGTGTGACCTATTGGATCCTTGATTTCTCTATGCTGCACAAGAGCGATAAGACCATTGATCTTCGTGAAGCTCGCGATCTTTTCCAACAAGCCTTTGCTGCAATTTGGGCGGGTGAGCTAGATAGCGATGGTTTCAACCGCTTAGTACTTGGCGCTGGTCTTTCTGGTCGTGAAATCTCAATCTTACGTGCTTATGCTCGTTATATGCGTCAAGTGGGTTTCCCATTCAGCCAACAATACATTGAAGACACACTGTCTCATTACCCAGAGTTAGCGAAAGGGTTAGTGAGCCTATTCGGCAAGCGTTTTGACCCGAAACTAAAGGGCAGCGCAAAAGGCCAACAAGATCTTATTAAGAAGATCACTGAACAATTAGATCATGTAGAAAGCTTGGATGATGATCGTATCATTCGTCGCTACATGGAAATGATCACTGCAACGCTTCGTACTAACTACTACCAAGTAGACGAAAACAAGCAGTCTAAACCTTGGTTGGCTCTGAAAATGAGACCGAGCGAGATTCCAGATATCCCAGCGCCAGTTCCAGCGTTTGAGATCTTCGTTTACGCACCAGACATTGAAGGTGTGCATCTACGTGGCGGTAAAGTAGCACGTGGTGGTTTACGTTGGTCAGACCGTCAAGAGGATTTCCGTACTGAGATTCTAGGCCTAGTTAAAGCGCAACAAGTTAAGAACACGGTTATCGTACCGGTTGGCGCTAAAGGTGGTTTCGTTTGTAAGCGTCAACACATGATGTCTGGCCGAGACGAGATCTTTGCTGAAGGTCAACGTTGTTACAAGCGCTTCATCCGTGCATTGCTAGACGTATCAGACAACATCATTGAAGGTGAGGTTATCCCACCTAAGAGCGTTGTTCGTCACGATGAAGATGACCCGTATTTGGTTGTTGCTGCCGATAAAGGCACCGCGACATTCTCAGATCTAGCGAACTCAGTAGCTGAAGAGTACAACTTCTGGCTAGGTGATGCGTTTGCATCAGGTGGCTCTAACGGTTACGACCACAAAGCCATGGGTATCACGGCGAAAGGTGGCTGGGAATCTGTTAAACGTCACTTCCGCGAAATGGGTATCAACTGTCAAAGCACTGACTTCACTGCAATTGGTGTGGGTGATATGGCGGGTGACGTATTTGGTAACGGTATGCTGCTATCTAAGCACATTCGCTTACAAGCTGCGTTTAACCACATGCACATCTTCATTGACCCGAATCCAGAATCAGCATCAAGCTGGGTAGAGCGTGAGCGTCTGTTTAATCTGCCTCGTTCAAGTTGGGAAGATTACAATAAAGACCTGATTTCTCAAGGTGGTGGCATCTTCTCTCGCCGAGCGAAGTCTATCTCTTTGACACCTGAAATTCAGAAAATGCTGGGTACCAAGAAAGCATCAATGGCACCAAACGACTTGATCAAAGCGATCTTGTCTATGAAAGTTGATCTACTTTGGAACGGCGGTATTGGTACTTACGTTAAGTCTTCTAGTGAGACTCATACCGATGTGGGTGACCGTGCAAATGACGTGCTACGTATCGACGGCCGTGATCTGAAAGCTAAGGTTGTTGGTGAAGGCGGTAACTTGGGTATGACTCAACTGGGTCGTATTGAATACGCTCTAACGGGCGGTAGAGTTAATACTGACTTTGTAGATAACGTTGGTGGTGTAGATTGCTCGGATAACGAAGTTAACATTAAGATCTTCTTGAATGGCTTGGTGTCTAATGGTGATCTAACCGTTAAACAACGTAACCAAGTTCTTGAATCTATGGAAGACGAAGTAGGCGAAATCGTACTAGACGACGCTTACTGCCAAGCTGAGTCTATCTCTGTTACTGAGCATCAAGGTGTTGGCTTAGTGAAAGAGCAAATCCGCTTTATCCACACAATGGAAAAAGCAGGGTACTTAGACCGTGGTTTGGAATACATCCCAGATGACGAAACGCTGCTAGAGCGTGAGAAGCAAGGCCAAGCACTAACAAGACCTGAACTATCAGTATTGATCGCTTACGGTAAAATGGTTCTAAAAGAAGATCTTGTGAGTGATGATATTGCGAATGATGAGTTCCATGCTCAACAACTGATGCAATACTTCCCAACAGAGTTACGCCGTAACTACTCTCAGCACATGGATAACCATCCACTTCGTGCAGAGATCATTGCGACTGCGCTTGCTAACCAAATGGTTAACGAGATGGGCTGCAACTTCGTGACTCGCTTGCAAGAAGAGACGGGCGCTAACATTGTTGATATTGCGAATGCTTACGCGGCATCACGTGAAATCTACGGTCTGGGTAAGGTATTGAAGAGCATTCGTGAACTGGACAACATCTCAAGTTCTGAAGCTCAATACGAATTGCTTTACCATGTACGTCGTACACTTCGCCGTCTAGCACGCTGGTTGCTAAGAAACCGTACCGGTAAACAGTCAGTGAATGCATTGATTGAGCTTTACCAAGGTGATGTCGTTGCGATTACTGAGAAGCTTGATGAAAACCTAGTAGCATCAGAAGTAGAAGAACATCAAGCAATGGCTCAACTATGGATTGACCAAGGTGTAAACGCTGAGCTGGCTAATTCAGTGGCTCGTTTGTCTAGCCTGTACTCTGCACTGGATATATCCACAGTGGCTCGTGAAACAGGTAAAACAGTACAACAAGCGTCTAAGCTTTACTTCAATTTAGGCGACCGTTTGTCATTGCACTGGTTCTTGAAGCAAATCAATGGACAAGCTGTAGATAACAACTGGCAAGCACTGGCGCGTGCAGCATTCAGAGAAGATCTGGATTGGCAGCAACGTCAGTTAACTGGCCAAGTACTTAACTGTGGTTGTGCTTCAGACATCGATGTGATTAAAGCGCTTGATGACTGGATGGAAAGTAACTCTGTTTCTCTACATCGTTGGGAAAGCATCCTAAACGAATTCAAAGTGGGTTCTGTTCATGAGTTTGCTAAGTTCTCAGTAGCACTGCGTGAATTGATGCTGTTGAATCTAAACTGCATGTCGAAAGACTAGTCACTAGATAAGACAAAAACTATAAGGGCAGGCCACAAGGTCTGCCTTTTTCGTTTCGGTAAAGTGGGATCAATAGACCTCACGATTTTTGAAGGACCAACTTAGACGGACACGTTGTTTTTTGTTAAGTGAGCTGGTGGCTGTACTAAGGTTGAGATTAGAAATGGCTTAATAACCTGAAGAAACGATAACGTTTGCTTAATAATGAACCTCATTCGTTAGCAAACTCGATTATCTTACCCTTACAGACAGTAATAGATTGAATAGTTGGGTAAATAAGTAAATAATATCGCCCCGTTTACACGGGGCTTTTTTCTATCGGAGGCACAATGCTTTACCGTCTAGCCAGAACTGGCTTTTTCCAACTTGATGCCGAAAAGGCACATGATCTTGCAATTCAAAATTTCAAGCGCTTCACAGGCACACCTATTGATCTTTTGTATCGCCAACAATTACCTCACCGACCTGTAGAGTGCATGGGTCTTACTTTTAAAAACCCAGTTGGCTTAGCTGCCGGCCTAGATAAAAACGGCGAATGTATCGATGCATTTGGTGCAATGGGTTTTGGTTTCGTAGAAGTAGGAACAGTGACTCCACGTCCACAAGCGGGTAACGACAAACCTCGTTTATTCCGTCTTGTTGAAGCTGAAGGTATCATCAACCGCATGGGCTTTAACAACCTAGGCGTCGACAACCTTGTTGAGAATGTTAAGAAGTCGAACTACGATGGCATCTTAGGCATTAACATCGGTAAGAACAAAGACACACCAATTGAAAAGGGCGCTGAAGATTACTTGATCTGTATGGAGAAGGTATATCAATACGCTGGTTACATTGCTGTGAACATCTCTTCACCAAATACTCCAGGACTTCGTTCTCTACAATACGGCGAAGCTCTAGACGATCTATTGTCTGAACTTAAAACCAAACAATCTGAACTGGAAGAGAAGCATGGTAAATATGTGCCTCTTGCTCTTAAGATTGCTCCGGATCTAAGCGACGACGAAATTCGCCAAATTTGTGAATCATTGATCAAAAATAAGATCGATGGTGTGATCGCAACAAACACAACATTGGATCGTTCAATCGTTGAAGGCATGAAACATTGCGATGAAGCGGGTGGCCTAAGTGGACGTCCAGTTCAATCTCGTAGTACTGAGGTAGTTCGTAAACTTCATGAAGAGCTTGGTGACAAACTGCCGATCATTGGAGTAGGTGGTGTTGACTCGTATGTTGCTGCAAAAGAGAAAATGATGGCGGGCGCTAAGCTTGTACAGGTTTACTCTGGTTTCATCTACAAAGGCCCAGGCCTAGTTGGCGACATCGTTAAAAATCTATAAGCGGAAATTGCTTTTATTTTTGAAAAGCGACAATCTGGCATCGTCTTACTAAAAGAGACACTGTAACTCACTGAGTTGTAGAGAAAAGCGATAAGAAAGAGGAATTCATTTCCTCTTTTTTTTTGCCTATTGCTCAGTAAAATTACTGTAATTGAAGGTAATTTTGCGTTTTACCTAATGGAATGGTTCAACAGTGTGAGACGAAATGATGCTTAAACCTAGCGATACATGGAGTTGGTATTACGATGAGCAGCAATGTTCATTAATGATAAACCTCGGAGAGGATATGATTTTCAAAACGAATCTGGTCCGCAATAAGCTGGTGGACTGCGCGTTTAGAGATAATGAATTCACCGTTGATGACGCATCTTCATACCAAACCTTCAAAGAACAAATTTCTGGCTTAGAACTGTCTGAGCCTCGTCAAGCTGAACTCGCGCTTTATTGCGTGGCAGCAAAGCGCTTCCATAAGCCTGTACAGCCTAAGAGTTGGTTCTTCGACTCACAAGGCGCTGGCCACGAATATCCTCAAGAAGGGGATATCGTACAAATGAATAACGAGCATAGCTTAGGGTATTTCATTGTATTAGAAGTGGGAGAGTGTGCGAGCCTATGTGCATTTGTCGACCTAGAAGAGTTTCTGCTTACGCCTTCAAAAGGGTTACGCTTTGGCGACTCAATTAAGGTCATGCACGATAGAATGATAGACGCGAACGCTATTCTTCATCAAACGCATATTGCGATGGTCGGTTAGCCTTCAATCTAGTCCATCATTTCTCAAACACATCGCAGCGCATCAACCTGTCAAATCTTCCCCAAAATCGGCTCATTAGCCGATTTTTTTGTGCCTAAAAAACCTCAACCTGATAAATACATCACTGCTTATCCATTTAAATAGTGAACTTACGACTATTTTTTCACCTTAATTTCTGCCTGTTTTTATCTTCAGAAGTGTAATTTGCCCATCTTTATTCCCTGTTTTTGTCCTTTTGTAGCTAACTTTCACCCTTAAATTTTGTTTGGTATATACCAATTTAGGGGTGAATATAAATTCACATTGTCGCTTTGGCGGGGATTTGCTCATGAATCGTGTTGGTTTGATAAGTCTTATGTTCTAAGGGGGTGTGGGTAAGCGATCGCTTCAACACTGTGCGTTTGCTAGCCAGTTAGAAGAAAGATTCAATGAAAAGACGAGTTTAGTGTGATGCTCTAGTAACAAATTCAGGTATAATCGAGCTCATTTTTATCAATAAAAGAACACTATGAATCAATATCTAGCGGTTACCTCAAATGGCCTTGAGAATTTATTAGTTGAAGAACTAACCCAACTAGGGATTACAAACGCAAAACCTGTTCAAGCAGGTGTTAAATTCAAAGCCACCAATGAGCAAATTTATCGTTGTTGTTTGTGGAGCCGTTTGGCTTCTCGATTTGTACGTGTCCTTTCTGAATTCACTTGTATGGACGACATGGATTTGTACCTATCAACCACTGCGGTTAACTGGGTAAATCAATTCCATAGCTCTAAGCGTTTTGTTGTTGACTTCAATGGTACGAACAACGAAATCCGCAATAGCCAATACGGTGCGATGAAAGTAAAAGATGCCGTTGTTGATTGCTTCGAGAAGAAGTCTCTACCTCGTCCCTCTATCAGCAAAGAGAACCCAGACATTCGCATTCACGTTCGTCTACACCGTGATAAAGCGATTCTTGGTGTTGACATGGTGGGCAGCGGTCTTCACCAACGTGGTTACCGTCCAGAATCAGGTCGTGCACCTCTGCGTGAAACACTTGCTGCAGCTATTCTTCTTCGTAGTGGTTGGGATGCGACTAAGCCTTTCCTAGATCCTATGTGTGGTTCAGGTACGTTAGTGATTGAAGCGGCTATGATGGCTGCAAATATGGCTCCAGGTGTTAAACGCCAGAAGTGGTGTTTTGAATCACTAGAAGATTTCGAACCAGAGCTTTGGGCTGAAGTGAAAGCGGAAGCGAACGTTCAAGGCCGTCGTGGCGTTAAGAAAGTAGAATGTAAGTTCTATGGCTATGACAATGACGAACGCATGATCAAAACAGCGCGTGACAATGCTCGTCGTGCTGGTGTTGAAGAGTTGATTGAATTCGAAGTAGGTGATGCTGCAAAACTTAAGCGTCCTACCGAGTTTACTGGTGGTGTGATTGTTTCTAACCCACCTTATGGTGAGCGTCTTGGTACAGAGCCGGGTCTTATTGCTCTTTACACAGCATTTGGCGCGCAGCTTAAAGCTGAATTTGGCGGTTGTAACGCGTCTATCTTCTCTAGTTCAGATGAACTACTGAGCTGCTTACGTATGCGTGCAGACAAACAGTTCAAATTGAACAACGGTGCGTTACCGTGTTACCAAAAGAACTACTCAATTTCAGATCGTCCGATGTCAGAGCGTCCAACAGGCGAGCAAGAACAGCTGATTGCTCCTGACTTCGCAAACCGTCTTAAAAAGAACATCGGTAAAATTGGCAAGTGGGCTAAGAAAGAGCAATTAGATTGTTACCGTATCTACGATGCGGACTTACCAGAATACAATGTAGCGATTGACGTATACCCAGGTCACCTTGTGATTCAAGAATACGCAGCGCCTAAAGATGTACCGGAAGATAAGGCGAAACGTCGTCTAACCGATATTATCCGTGCTTCTATTCAAGTAACGGGCGTTGAAGCAAACAACGTGGTTCTTAAGGTTCGTCAGAAGCAGAAAGGCCGTTCTCAATACCAGAAGATGGCTCAAGATTCTTCTAACCTAGAAGTGAACGAATACGGTGTTAAGCTGATTGTTAATCTTCATGATTACCTAGATACAGGCTTGTTCTTAGATCATAAGATCACTCGTCGTCGTATTGGTGAGATGGCTGCTGGCAAAGACTTCCTAAACCTGTTTGCTTACACGGGCAGTGCATCTGTTCATGCTGCTGCCGGTGGCGCACGCTCGACAACAACGGTTGATATGTCTAATACCTACCTTGAGTGGGCAAAGCAGAACATGGAGCTTAACGGTCGTGTTGGTCGTCAACATCAGTTTGTTCAAGCTGACTGCTTACAGTGGTTGGCTAAAGAGCAGGGTTCTTACGACCTGATCTTTATTGATCCACCTACGTTCTCAAACTCTAAGCGTATGGATCAATCTTTCGATGTTCAACGTGATCACATTCAGTTGATGGAAAACCTTAAGCGTCTTCTTCGTGAAGAAGGCACGATTGTGTTCTCTAACAACAAACGTCACTTCAAAATGGATCTAGAAGGTCTAGAAGCGTTAGGTCTTAAAGCTCAGAATATCTCAGCTAAGACGCTTCCATTGGACTTTTCTCGCAATAAGCACATTCATAACTGCTGGTTGATTACTCATAAGTAGTTAAGAGATTGTATAAGGATATATAGTGCTGACTCTCTACAGTACAGAAGGGTGCCATCTATGTGAGATGGCATTCCAACTCACGGAACAGTTAAACATTAGCCATCACGTCAACGTCGTCGACATTGCATTTGATGATGAGCTCTTTTCCCGTTACGGGGTCACTATTCCGGTGCTCAAATTTGAAAGCTCTGACCTTTCTCAAAGCTCAGAGCTTAACTGGCCATTTGGCTTGTTAGAACTTAATGATTGGTTAAAGAAGAATGGCATTACTTACAATTCATAACGGGCAATTAGCGTTTGGCGATCACCCGTTATTAGATCGTGCGGACTTTGCACTGCAAGAAAACGAACGTGTGTGTTTAGTAGGGCGCAATGGCGCTGGTAAGTCTACATTGATGAAAATCCTGTCTGGAAACATCATCATGGACGATGGCAAGATGCAAATCACACAAGATGTGGTTGTATCTCGCCTTGAGCAAGATCCACCGCGTAATGAAGAAGGCACCGTTTATGATTACGTTGCTGGTGGCCTAGCGGAAATCGGTGAACAGTTGAAGATCTACCATGATCTTCTGGATCTCATTGGTACTGACCCTAGCGAAAAGAACTTAAATCGCCTTACTCGCGTTCAAGAGCAACTTGATCATGCGAATGCATGGCGTTTCGAAGATCGCGTAAGTAACGTAATGGCTGCGCTTAAACTCACGGCTGAAACAAAACTGACCGATTTGTCTGGTGGTTGGCAACGTAAAGCGGCACTTGCTCGTGCGCTTGTATGTGACCCAGACGTACTTCTACTCGATGAACCGACTAACCACTTGGATGTTGCGACTATTGAATGGTTAGAAGGCTTCCTGAAAGACTTCCGCGGTTCAATCATCTTTATCTCGCATGACCGTGCTTTCATCAAATCGATGGCAACACGCATTGTTGATCTTGATCGTGGTAAGTTGAGCTCGTTCCCTGGCGATTACGAAAACTACCTATTAGATAAAGAAGAAGCGTTACGTGTCGAAGAGATGCAAAACGCTGAATTCGATAAGAAGCTTGCTCAAGAAGAAGTGTGGATTCGTCAGGGCATTAAAGCTCGTAGAACTCGTAACGAAGGCCGCGTACGTGCGCTTAAGAAGCTACGTGAAGAACGTTTGAATCGTCGTGAAGTGCAGGGCAAAGCGATTATCCAAATCGACGATGGTCAGCGTTCAGGCAAGATTGTATTTGAAGCTGAGAATCTTAACTTTGGCTTTGAAGGCAAAGAAATTGTTAAGGACTTCAGCTTCAATATCATGCGTGGTGATCGTATCGCTCTAATTGGCCCGAATGGCTGTGGTAAGAGTACGGTACTCAAGCTGCTTCTTGATCAGCTTAAGCCTGATTCAGGTCGTCTACATTGTGGTACTAAGCTTGAAGTCGCTTACTTTGACCAATATCGTGAAATTCTAGATCCTGAGAAGTCTGTAATCGATAACTTAGCGGATGGTAAGCAAGAAGTGACAGTAGGCGGCCGTGAGCGTCATGCACTTAGCTACTTACAAGATTTCTTATTCTCTCCAAAACGTGCTCGTACTCCTGTTAAAGCGCTGTCTGGTGGTGAAAAAAACCGTCTGTTATTAGCTCGCATCTTCCTTAAGTCGAATAACTTATTGATTCTCGATGAGCCAACCAACGATCTAGATATCGAAACTTTGGAACTTTTAGAAGATTTGCTTGCCAACTATCAGGGTACGCTTCTTTTAGTGAGTCACGATCGTCAGTTTGTTGATAACACGGTTATGACAAGTTGGATCTTCGAAGGTAACGGTGTGATTGAAGAATTTGTTGGTGGCTATCACGACGCTCAGCAACAAAGAAAGCAAGCATTAGAGTACCGACAGGTTGAAAAGCCATCAAAGCCTGAGAAAGTAGTTGAGGAAACTCCCAAAACTGCGCCAGTTAAGGCTAAACCTAAGAAGTTATCGTATAAGCTACAACGAGAACTAGAAGCGCTACCAATGCGTTTAGAAGAATTGGAAACTCAAATTGAAACTCTTCAGGAAGAAGTCAACGATCCAAGCTTCTTTTCAAAATCTGTAGAGCAGACACAACCAGTATTAGATAAGCTATCTGCAGTAGAGCAGGAGCTTGAAGTTGCTTTTGAGCGCTGGGAAGAGCTCGAGGCACTACAACAGGAAAGTTAAGAAGTAATAATGACTTGTACTAAATTTAAATTAACAACAGTTGCAGCATTAGTTTTTGCTGCAACTAATGCAAACGCAGCCTTGTACACAGTTGTTGAGGTTGATGTACCAACTTCAATAGTTCTCGGTGATGTCCAAAACTCTTTTGGTGTTGCTATACAACCGGGTTCTGCGAATGATGGAACGAGTGATTTATTGTTAGGTTGCTTTGACTCAACCGCCGCAAACTGTTCGAATTCTCCTAACGAAGATCCTGCAAACAATCAATTTTTGATGGCTGTAGAGGTTAGAATTTCTGAAAATAATAAGAAGGTTTTTGAAGAGGGTTTAAGTTATCGCGAAGAAGTTCCTTTTGCGATGGATGCAGCGTTTCAATATATTCAGGAATTTGAAGATTTTGAGAACTATTGTTACAGAGAATTAAGGTACTCTACTTGTGAGAGTTGGGCGGTTAAACGCTGGAATACTTGGAGTAGTGAAATAAATGATTTTGCTCAGGTTAATGCTCAAGCCTTCGTAGAAGGCGGTACATCATCCATAAGTCCGTTTAACGTAGTTGTTAACGCGCTTGATGGGGCTGGAGCTCCTCTAGGTGTCGAGTCTAATGGTCATGACATACGACATGCCGCTATCACAACGGTCCCACTAAACTCTGCTTCTGAATCACGGGCTTGGGGAGTAGCGAAGCTTAGCGATGGCACCGTTGTCAACTTCGGTAGTATATCTACAGATCAGGCCCCTACAGATACCTCTAATATAACCTTTAGTAGTAAAGCTGCAATCTGGTCTTCTGAATCTACACATGAATTTACATGGGCTCAAGGGGATGTTCCCAAGACTGGTGACTTTTTCGCTCAAGGCAGCATGCGTGGCTTAGCTGAAAAAGATGGACGTTTATATGGGGTTGGCTTTGATACATCAGATGGAAGCGGTGACCTTCAAGATATGAATGCTAGTATATTTATTAGTGAAGGTCTCGATTTGGTGAACGACTCTTGGGAGACTAAAGTTGTTAATGGGGCTCAAGTTAGCTCTAATTCTTCTGATGAGTACAAATACAGTAACTCTGTAGCGACCGATATTAACGATAACTTGTTTGCTGTTGGCTATGCCAAGCGTAACGGTTATGTGCCAGAGAACGGCAGTGCTGGCAATAAGATTTTTGTAATCGAGGATGCCTCGAATCCTCAAGCTAGATTTGACTTGAACAGTTCTATATTCTTTGGTGGTTCAAGTGGTGAAGCGAAAGCGGTTAACAATTTCAATGAGATTGTTGGTCAAATTGATGCTGAGACGATTCGAGAAGTAGATGGTAGTGAGCGTAGACACCGTGGCTTTATTTATCCGTATGCTGTAGAAGCTCCAAATAATGTAAGAGTTGATAAAGTCTTTGGTGGGCAAGCTTGGTGGTTAGATGATCTGACAAACGACGAGAATGTGTCTGGAGATAACAACAAGTTCCGAATTATTGATGCCACTGACATCAACGATGCTGGTGTTATCTCAGCAACCGCGATTAAATGTACCGTTGGTGGCACGACTCAACCATACGATACTACGTCTCACAACTCATACTGTGGTGGCGCTGCGTCTAATGCGGTAGAAGAGGTTGTAGCCGTTAAACTGGTTCCAATTGCCGGTGCTACTCAAGATGATATTCGAACTCGTAGCACTGACACCGAAAAAGTTGAGCGCCAAGGTGGTAGCCTAGGTTGGTTGACTTTGACTGTGCTTGGTCTGTTAGGGTTCCGCAGAAAATTTAAATAATTTTATCTCTTGAGCCAGAGTTCACAATTCTGAACTCTGGCTTTTTTTCGCCTTGAGAAAAGTGAAAATTTGGTCGATTCTTAAAGTTGGAGTCACAAAAACTCCGCAAAGTTGTAATCATTGTATGTTAGTAAATGGAACACCCGTATGAGGACTGCACTATGAAGAGACAAAAGCGTGATCGACTAGAACGAGCACAATCCCAAGGTTACAAGGCTGGTTTAAATGGACGGTCGCAAGAAGCTTGCCCATATAGCCAAATGGATTCTCGGTCTTATTGGTTAGGTGGATGGCGTGACGCCAAAGATGACAAGCAATCAGGTCTCTATAAGTAGAATAGGGCACAAAGAATTAAAGGTCAGGGCTCCATTGTCTGTTGATTACAACGGCTGGAGCCTTGTTAGTTTCAGAAGAGTGCTAATCCCCAGAGCTATAAAGTTATTATAATCTCGCTATTATAAGAACGTCTTGCTGGTGGATTTAACCTATTTCACGCTTAGGTCTGAATACTTTGGTGCACTATAACTAAGTTTATTGAAATGAAAATAAAGCAGCTATGGGCTGCTTTATTAAAAATCTAACTAATAGATTAGAATGCTGATGTATCTTGGAAAAGGCCAACTTTCAGATCTTTAGCAACATAGATCTCTTTACCATCAACAAGTACGCGACCATCCGCAAGGCCCATCACTAGTCGACGGTTAACAACACGCTTCATGTGGATCTCGTAAGTTACTTTTTTCGCAGTAGGTAGAATTTGACCAGTGAATTTCACTTCGCCAACACCTAGAGCACGACCTTTACCTTCGCCGCCAACCCAACCAAGGTAGAAGCCAACTAGTTGCCACATTGCGTCAAGGCCTAGACAACCAGGCATTACTGGGTCACCCGGGAAGTGGCAATCGAAGAACCATAGGTCAGGAGTAATATCCAGCTCAGCAAGAACTAAACCTTTACCGTAATCACCTTCAGTTTCAGACATCTTAGTGATGCGATCCATCATTAGCATGTTCGGTGCTGGTAGTTGAGGGCCTTGTGGCCATAGTTCGCCTTGGCTTGATGCTAGAAGCTCTTCGCGAGTGTAAGAATCACGTTTGTTTTGCATTATCAATTACTCCGATTTTTGATAGGTGCATATTAGTGAACAGGTGTACGCTAAACAAGTCCGATCAGTACTAGACAAACCAGTTTTTAATGCGTCCAACGATTCCAATAGGGTGCTCATGTCTTTCAAAGTTTTCAATACGTTCCGCGATTTTACTCAGAACGCTTTCTTGTTCATCATCTCTAAATGGTTTGTTCATAATGAGTGGAATTGCTTCGTCTACATTAGACACAGACCAAATATGGAATTCTTCATTCTTAATGCTTTCAATAAGGTCAGGCTTTAGTGCGAGGTGTCTTAAATTCGACCTTGGAAGGATCACACCTTGTTCGCCTGTTAAGCCATTGTGCTTGCACACATGGTAGAAGCCTTCGATTTTCTCGTTTAGCCCGCCAACCGCTTGTACACGACCAAATTGGTCTACTGCACCAGTAACCGCTATTTGTTGATTGATAGGGTATTCAGACAAAGCACTCACCAGAGAGCAAAGTTCCGCTAGAGAAGCACTATCGCCATCGACTTCGCAGTACGATTGCTCAAACACAACAGAAGCGGCGTATGGCAACGGATCTTCAAGGTTTAGTGCGCTGCTCACAAATGCTTGCATGATCATCATACCTTTAGCATGAAGATTACCACCCAGTTCAGCTTTACGCTCAACGTCGGCAATGTCACCATCACCAAAGTGAATAACGCAGGAAATTCGTGCAGGTTCACCATAAGAGATCGGGTGTCCGGGAACATCGATAACCGTCAGGCCATTAACTTGACCAACTTGTTCGCCCTCGGTTTCGATAATGACTTGGCCATCTCTTATGTCATCAAGAGCTCGTTCTGGTAGATACGATTCACGGTTGTATTTGTGCTGTTGAGCTTGTTGGATATGGTGAATATCAATCTCACCATTGTCGGCTTCAATCAGAGCTTCGTTCAATAATGCATTGTGCCAAATAGGACATAATGGAATATAGCTTTGATCTTCCGTTTCTCTTGCTCCGGCAGTAAGAATGCCCGTCAACGCTTGTTGCGTGATGGTTGGCAATTCATAGCGTTGTTGAAGCCACTTAAGGTGACCAAGATATTGAGTCAAAGTCTCTTCAGAGACCTTGATATCTTGTTCAATTTCGCTAAATAGGCAAAATCCGGTTTGAATATCGCTGTCCAGGTAATCAAGGTCACCTAGTTGAGCTCTGTCTCCAACAACAATCAACTTAATGTTGTAAGTCAAAGGCAAAGTCGGGGATTGGTTCAAGTGTTCTGGGTTGCTGCTGATTGGTTCTACGGCTTCACCAAGCAGTGCTGATTTAAGCAGTAACCAGCTTCCAGGGTTTGCCAAGATCAAGTTTGCTGAAACGATCAGATAGCCGTTGTTTGCTCTAGCCAGTAGGCCGGGCTTTGTCGCTACAACCTTACCGTCTTTTGACTGAACTTGGTCAAACAGAGAGACAGCATTTAAAGACTCAGTTTTTATAACCGGTAGAGTGTGATCATCTAAAGCAGTGATTAGAGATTCAACAATCATTTGACGATAGATCGAGTTGTCTGGAGCGTTTACAAGTAAAACACGCGAAAGGTTAGACAAACGGACAAAGCGGGTTAGCGCATCTTTGAATCTATGTTGAATATCTGAAAACGGGAAAGGCGAGATGTCAGGGAATTGCTCTAATTGAGCGCTATATTCGTCGTACTGAGGCGTAACATGTCGCCAATCTACTTGAGTCATTTAAGTTTCTGATTATGATAATGAGGTAGGGAGTATATAGAAAAACCGATCTCGCTTGTAGCTCTATGTTGTAGTTACTAATCACTAAGCTAATATAAGTATGATCTTGGTCTATTCTTTCAAGACAATAATTGTTAAATAGCCTATTTTGGGTTACGCTGTCACTAGGATTAACTCTCGAGATTAGACATGAAATATCAGCAACTTGAAAACTTGGAATGTGGTTGGAAATGGAACTATCTGGTCAAAAAATGGAAAGAAGGCGAGTCGATCACCTGCCACATTGATTCAAGTGAAGCTGACGTTGCTGTTAAAGCCTTATTGAAGCTCGAACACCAACCTACAGGTGTCCTTGAGTGGATATCTAATAACATGTCTCCTGAGCTCGATAACAAGCTTAAACAAGCGATCAGAGCTAAGAGAAAACGCCACTTCAATGCTGAACAAGTTCATACTAAGAAGAAATCAATCGACCTTGATTACCGTGTATGGGAAAAGCTATCTCAACGCGCGAACGAGCTAGGCTGCACGCTCTCAGATGCCATCGAGTATTTGGTTAGCGAAGCGTCCCGTAGTGAACAGGCGAGCAAAACAGTAACCAGTCTCAAAGAAGACTTAAGCAAGCTTCTTTCTGACGATAAATAATCATCAACAGTAGTGGTGACATTATGATGTACGTGATCTTAATCGGTGCGGCGTTGGTCTTTTGGTTAGTTGCTGTTGATCGACCGGTATTAAAAATCAAATTTAGCGATGGGGCGATCGAACAAGTTAAAGGTCATCTTCCACCGAGCTTTAAGCACAACCTTCAAGAAATTGGTCACAACAACGCCTTTAAAGGTGAGTTAAAAGTGTATGCGAAACGCTCTGGCTACAATCTCAAGTTCACTAAAGATGTGCCTAAAAACGTACAACAACGTATTCGTAACGTGTTCCCGCATAATGGGTTTAAGTCTAAAGGCTCAAAGAAAGCGTAATCGTTTAGAGTTACGCGTGAGCTGGTCAATCCTCATACTAAGTTAATCCTTCATATTCTTTAAATCTCCGCATACTGTTCTCATGTTCACCAAAGAGACAGCAGTATGAGATATCTAGTATTCCTATTATGTTTTTTATCCCTAGTTGTTTTTGCCGACGATGCATTGGTTAATCCTGTCGCCAAAAAGATCAAAGTCACCGTCATGAAAGGGCTCAACAAGAGTCATGTTGATTTCGAGGGTTATTGCGATCTGATGATTGAGATGAAGCACTCTAAAGGTTACGCAAGAATCAAAAAGGTGAACACGTCTGGTGATAGCAACGTTTGCAAGCAGGCGAAAAAGTACTTGCCAAAAAAGACAAAGTTCAAATACAGCTTTCCAGAAAAGTATATCCGGCTACATATCACGTATTAGCCGCCTTCAGCGCACTATAACTAAATAATCTAGATTTCATTGAAACAATTTCGTGAACCAATCTCTAATTTCCATTAGTATTAGTTTTGTTATCAAGGCAGGATATGCCGACACAAGAGTATTTACGGCAAAGGAAAGTCACGGTTGTTGTTAGAAAATAAAAGTTATACCCCTGAAGTAGTTGAGATCTCTAGGAAGGTCTCAAGCAATGTTGAAGCTCGCTTTAATCGATGGTTAATCTCACCTGAATATAAGCTCGCGCAATCTACAGTAGACATGTTATTAAGTTTAGAAAAAAGGTATTGTGATAGCGTTATATTTGATGAATCTGATCGCATATCTCATAATCAACGTATTCTACTGCGCTGTGAACAAGATAGAGTTAATGCTCATCGTGAAAAAGTCAACGCGAAGCAACAAACCTTAAGATATGTTATCGATGATGTTAGTAATGCAGCCTCGGCTCTAATGCTTGAGAAGCTTCAAGGCACACTAATAAGTTCACTATTCTCAGACTTACCCGATTACAATCAGTTCGCTAGTGTTGCGTATTCACCATCCTTAAATTTTTCTAAGTTGCATAAGGTTTTAGAAAAGAATCGATTATTGAGTTCAAATTTAATCGAATTTGTTTCCAATCCCGAGTTTAACGAGAAATACGGCAGAAAGTCCAAAGTGATTCTCGACCCTAAGGTTGCAGCACAACAGATTGGTATCGAAAACTGCCGTTTATTGTTTCCTTTGCTAATGAGCCAGAAGCTGATTAAGTGGAATGATGCAAATATTAAACACATTACACCTAAGGTTTGGCAACATTTAGTCGCGACGTCCAATGCAACTCGAATTCGACTTCTAGAAACGTCGGTTAAAGACCCTAACGTAGGAATTTTACTTGGCGTGTTGAGAGTTCTGCCTTTGTTTTTAATTTGTAATCACTTTTCTTCAACGTTTGAAGACGCATTGGTAAAAACGATGCTTGGTTATCGTGAAGCAAGTGACAAGCATGACGAATATTATGCTTGTACTGAAGTGATGCCAAACACACAGTTTCTCGAAGCAATGTTCGAGCAACTAGAGCTTAAGCTACTAAAAAATCTCGTTGAATTTATCGATTGGAGCCCTGGGAACCAGTTCATCAAGAGGGCACTTCTAGAGGAAGTGAATGACATTCCAGTACTTGAGCGAACGGTTTGTGGTGCAGCTTTGGCTCAAGGTAGAAAATACTCTGTTTTCGAGGCGTTAGATAATAGTGAACTATTTAACGTTAAGCACCGACCTTACTGGTTTTCAACTGTTCAAATGTCTATTGCGACGACAGAGCAGATGCAAGATAAAGTGGTGGGAAAGCTTACGGTGAACATGTAATAAAAAGAGAGTCGCATTAATGTGGCTCTCTTTTTTGTTGCGCTGTAACTTTATATAAGTGCCTGACTTGTAAATATAATCTTGCTTATTTCTCTTAACAGACCACTTCGAAGGTAAACGACTCTTGCTTTGCTATTGCGTGTTTAACAGGGATACCAAGGCGCTGGCAAGTCATCAGAACTTTTAACTTCCTATCGGCAGGAGCGTGCTCTGAGAGAATCACCGAGCTTAGGCATTCTCTATTAAGGTAGAGTTTATTTCCGATCATCTCGTCATCAGGTAATACCCAACGGTATTCCTTTTCATAGCGCCAATTAGAATGCTTAATTTTGAATATCTCAGCTCCCAGTCTTGCTGTTTGTAAACCACTTAGCGATGCCGGGTGGAACATACTAGTTTCGTCTTCATACTGGACTTCAAAACAGTTGAGGTTGGCCTCGCCATTATAGCAGTTGAGATCATACTCGATACACATGCCTTTAAAGTTGTCACCATACTGCGACCATAGTATTGGGTGGTCGCTCGACTGAGAGAAACACATGATCTTAAAGTTTTCTTGAAGCTCTTTGTTGAATACGTGGTTAGATTCAAAAGGGTTATTAAAAGTTTTAGCGTAATCAAACCACAACGAACACTCGGAAATAGATTGTATGTTTCTGTCGTGGAGCGATCTGAACTTATAAAGTTTAGGCAACATATCAAACACCTAGTTTACAAAATTGCTTGATGTTAACACTTTAATTTAATTTAATTTAATTTTAAAGATTGAATGCATAGCATTTGATTGCTTAATCACCGAATTTGTTCATATAACTGTTTGACAGATCAAAATTTAAACACGAAATAGTAGCCTGTTAAAGTGGTTTATTTTATATTAAGGCTAAGTTTTCAAGTTGTAACTTTTAACAAAAGATACAACGTAACTTTATTTATGGTTGAATTGTCTTGTCAAAGTAGAGGTCGAGTAGGGAAATAGGTGATCGAAATTAAAGCCGAGCTTTAAAAGGACGGCTTGTATTGAGCCTACGAGTGAATCAAGTTTAGAAGTGGTACCTTGCACCTAGGTAAGCGGTTTGAAGTGACACATCGATGGATTCAATTTCAACGTTTGCAAAGCGGTAACCAATATGAATGTCGATATTGTCTGTCACTATCGCACCAAGCTCAGCACCAACTTGGTAGGCCGCTTCAGACTTAGAACCTGATACTCCAAAAGCTTTCGCTTCCATATCCATAGAGCCAACACCGGCTAATAGAGATACATACAGATCTAAGACGTCACCTTTAACAATAAACTTTGGTTTAATGTTTACGAAGAAAGCTTGGCCTTCAATATCCATTAAGTCGTTATAGTTAACTTTTCCGACTTTTCGGTACTCTGCCTCTAGTCCCAGTTTGACGACGTCATGTGTATTGAATTCGTAGCCTCCAATCAAGTTATAGCTAAAGTCTGATAGTTCAGATGTGAATCTTCAATGGCGCTGCCACGATATTCTAATTCAGTTTCATTAAAAAGCCGATATCAACACCAGCATAAAAATGACCATGCTCTCTAGGTGAGTTTTCGTTTTCACTAGCAAGCGCCTGCGAGCTGATGCCAAAAAAAGCGGTGAATAGCGATAGGGCGATTGTACTGATTTTAAAGAGTTGTTGGTAATAGAAGTGTCATTATCGCAGTTATGAGACAAGGTAATACAGTCCAGACAGAGGTTAATAAAATTTATGTTGCACTGTAACTTACTATTAGCCAAGTCGTTTAGAGAAGTTCGTTTTGGATGGCAACGCAGTTTGGTAACAATGAGCGTTGGGCATCAGAAAATTCAAAGTTAGTGGTTTGAAAAACGAGTACGGATGTTACTGATGACGTTGATAGTTGACTCAATTTGGTGAAGAACAAGCCAACATAGATAAACAAGACTAGATGATTCGGGAGTTCGCTTGGTCTTTTGGGACCGTTAAATCTAGCGAACAAGAGTAACCAAGTCTTTTCAGTCTATTGGTAGTACGGACAATAGACCGAGAGTTAGTGGAAGCGTTAATCATCTAGGTTCTTTCGGGAAACAAAATCAGCGTAATAGTTTTTAATACTCAACCAGCAGAGACTCTGAACTAACTTTGGAGAGGCATCCGTAATTAGAAGTCTTAATTAAGTGTGAGCAGACATGTGATAAAGCCATCACGATTTAATTCAATTAACGCGGAGTCAAAGCCATAAAGTAAATAGATAAATAGATAAATAGATAAATAGATAGATAGATAGATAGATAGATAGATTTATGCGTCGCTTTACGTAAAATCCGCGAGTAATAGGTTCTGAAACGCCTCAGATTTCAATTCTCGTCAGTACGTATTATGTATATGGGGGTAAAGTTTTGGCGGCCCATTTAGTCGGGCCCGTTTTCCTCTAACACTCTAATAACTCTTTCATTTTTCTGCTTGTTAGGCAGAAGGCCAAACACCACATTCTGATCTGTTTCCCCGAGCATATCACCGATCATGAAAGCGACGTCCCAATCCATGCCAGAGATGCCTCTTCGCCAGTTGTAGAGCCGTTTGTCACTTACTTTGATTTTTTTAGCCAATTGATACTCTGAAGGTAGGTCATACTTGGCTTTTACTCTATCTAAAAGTGCATTTGTATAGTTAATAGTGTGCATATGAATTCCCGTCCTTTGAACCGATTAAAAGATAGAACCCTCCGAATTACCATCCCTGACAGGCATTTCCAGTAGGTAAAAATTCGGATAGGGTGAACTTGATCGGGGTAGATATACGCTAGAAGGACGTATGAAAAATCATGAACCAGACGTGGATGAAACACTAAATGCTGCAGAGCAAGCCGTCAAAAATGGCAAGCTGAGATCGAGTGTCAGATTGTTGATTGTCTCACTTAGACAGATCTTAGAACGCCAAAAATTGGCGGTCAAAAATCGTAGCAAGGGAGCTTAATAGGCTTTGATTTGTTATGAACCAACTTTGCCCAAAGAAAACCTCTCAACGTAAACGAAGTGCCCGTCCTCTAGCGGCGCTGAATCGTGGCCGTTGGATAAAACTGCTCGATAACCCATCTCAATACGATTATTTGTTGTCTCCATCTGGCAAGTCCACACAACGCCAATATCTAACTGATGTCGCGCGCGTCATGGATTACCTTGTCAGCGAACTGGAGTTTCGAACCAGTAAAGTCGGTGTGGTGACCGCGAATGGTTTCTTATTGCGTACTTGGGCGAATGTCGCGAGAGGAACCGGATTACCTGAATGGCGAGTTAAACAGTGCGCGAAGTATGCCAAAGACCGTGGGTGGATCACATCGAAACAACCACGCGAAAACATTAATGGAGATTGGTACGGACTGGCGTCGATAAAGCGTATAACAGACAAGTATTTCCGCGATATTGGTTTGAACTTGGCGTACTTGAACGCAAAACAAGCCGCGACCAAGAACCTAAAGAAATTATCGGCCTCAACCGGCGTTCACCTTCGTTATTTACTCACACCCATCACTTTATTGCGTAAGTTTGCCCGTCGTGCGACTCAAACTAACGCAGTTACTTTCCCTTAAAGTACATAGGCCAAACTGCGCCTCGATCCGTCTAAACCCTCATATTTGACCTATTTTAGCCAATATTGTCCTCAAAATGACCGAGTTTGAATCAGTGGGACTCGAGTTGTGGATAAGCGCGTCAGTAAGTCATGTATGGCCGTCATAACTGCTCCATGACGTTATCCCACAAGATCCCAACGCATAGTCTAAAGACTAGTGATCTATCTAAAGATAGATGTAAGGGAGAGTTACTGTTACCCCGTGAAACACGGGGATAACTTTGATAATGATGGCGCTCTACGTGCTCGCAAGCGAGCTGGAGCTTAACGGCGCGAGACATTGAGTAGCATGGCGATAAACACGGTAAACGTTGAACAACCACCAGCTTTGAGTCGCTGCGCGACGGCTTAGCAGGAAAAGAAGGCGGGATTGAACTTGGATTTTGATAACCAAAACCTATTAGGTTTTGTAATTTGATTGCTATAATCTATTGGTTAACGTCGAGAGACAGGGACAACCAACGTCGTGAGACAGAGGAAAAAACAATGAATCACCACCAACAGACTTACCATCAATTGGTTAGGGAACTGGAGAGCGTGCAACAGACGCTCACTCAGTCGGTACCGGACTGGGACAGTATCCCAGCTTTGAAAAAGCCCATAGCCGCTATCCAAGCGGCGCAAGAAGCCAGTCATCATATCGCCACGTCGACCCAATTACTCAAAGCACTCATGGAGAACTTCCACCTTAGATTGTGTGAGTTGGAGGCGAACCATGGCCAGTAAGAATCCAATCAAAGGCTACATTGCGTGCCCAACACACGGGTGCGGTGAAGTGTGCACGATACATGCCGTTGGCGAGCACAAAATCCTCGAAGGAGGCGACCCGCCTAAAAACAAGCGCCGGCTCGGCCAGCTTTATACGATATGCCCACGTTGCAAAACCAATCAAAGTGCAGGTAAACCGTTTCAAGACTGGTTAACAAACCACATGGTTTCCAGTCCAGAGAAAGTCACTACTGGTTATACATCCAGTATTGGTGATAAATCTAACCCAACGCCATCATCGAAAACCAACGAAACCAAGTCGGATAAGGCTTCTTGCGAGATTGAACCGTCAGAAAGCGTAACCACCGAAACCACAAACCTTCGGTTAGGTTGGTCATTATTGGCATTAATTGGAACGTGCTGCCTCTTGTGGATCGCGTTATCAACCAACAAAACATCAGGAGTCAGTCATGAGCACTGATACGTCAACCACCCATGATGACAACGTCTTGGATGAACGTGATCAACAAGCCTTAGAGGCGGTGAATGCGTTGAGACAAGAACGAGAGCAAACGGAACAATCAGGTGATTCTCAAGAGCCCGAATCAATATCTGAAGGGATCAGCTTCGGTGAAGAAGACGCGCGCATGATGTTGTCGTATGGCTTGGGTGTGGTGGAAATGACCGTCGCCAGTGTTTTCGATGTGCCATTTGAAATTGAAACCCAAGCCGGTAATCAGTGGTTAGACGCCGCTTCGCCAATGCTCCAAAAATACGGCCCCGTAGGATTGAAATGGTTCGGGCAATATCAGGGTGAATTCAT
>NZ_JADDYK010000034.1:0-11637 GCF_015163615.1 Vibrio sp. OPT18 | reverse complement strand
CTTTGCGATGGCCTCAATGACCTTGATCGGCGGGTGTGCCAAACAAGTGCGTCAATTGAAGCAAGCCCAAGTTGAGGTAACCGAGCCGGAAACGCCACAGGAGGCTGATGGTGAAGCTGCCCAATCCAGTGAACAAGAATAACGCCCACAATGCCGAGCATGTTTGTTATATGGGGACGACGGGCAGTTGTAAAACCACGGCAATTCGCCGGCTTAACTTCATTGAGCGCCAGTCTCAAGTGGTAATGTTTGATCCCTACAGTGAGCATCTTGAGGCACCACTTAAAGGTGGTCGCGTGCAAGCGTGTTACAGCTTTGACGAGTTCTATCATAAAGCGTGGTTTGCTCGTAAGAAAAAGGCCGCGTTTCGTTTGGCGTTGGTTGAACAAGACAGGACGCGAGAGAACCTTGAGCAGTTCGCTAATATGGTGTGGTCATTGGGTAATGGCCACCATCCTAAAAAGCTGCATTGCGTGATTGAAGAGTTAGCCAAGTTCACGCATTCACCGTCCAAACTCGATGGTATTGCTGGGGAGTTATGGACCGGTGGCCGCGGGTTTGGTTTGGTTATGCATGCGACGTTTCAACGTGGCCAAGAAGTGCCAAAGACGGTGCTTGATGAATCCAAATATGTGTATGTGGGTGCGGTCAGTTCAAGGCGCAACGCTAAGTACATCTCAGAGTATTTCGACATTCCAATCGACGCCATTCTTTCACTGCAAAGCTGCGTTGACCGCGAGCATTTAGGGCGTAAAAAGTTCGCCGATTACATCCTCAAATCCCCAGGATTAGGGAAATGGCAGCAAGGTAAAATCTACCCAAACCGATAAAGGTAACCTAATAGGTTAAACCCTTTACCTAACAGGCTTTAGGGAGTGGTGATTCTGATATGAAAGAGCCACGTTAACAGCATCAATCATTCCAAAGGAACTCCCATGAGATTGAATGTGAAAAACGTGGCGATTGTCGCCGGAATTGCGGCGGTAACGACGGGTGCAATCGTCTTTGCCGTGAATAATAAAGTCGGTGGCCTAGATAAGTTACTCGGTCGTTCTGGCTGGTTCTAAAGGGGATCACGATGTCAGTCAAACCTATCAAACTCAATTCGATGGTTGGCGCGTCGTGGGGACAAAAAGGCACGTTGCCTATCCCTAATGGCCCGACATACCACGAACTTATCCTCGAAACCAACGCGAGCGCGGCAGATATGTTACGCATCGCGATCACTCTGAATGCAGAAGAGATCTATGTCCTGAGTGGCGAAGAGCTGTTGATGCTAGAGCGGTATAAGCGACGTGATGCCATTGCGGGGCATTTTGTTATCCCGTTCAGTGACATTGTGGCGCGCACTAAAAACGGAGTGCGTTACACCGGTTTAGTGACGGAACTTGGCGATAACATTCACCTCGATATTCAGTTCAAGAGCAAGGCGGCCAACGCCGCAGCATTATCGATTCAAGTCCATGCATGGGTGAGTAATTCGCAAGCCATGCGTGTGTTGGTACCCATGATCAAACGTGAAACCATGCCAGCCAATGCTCAAGGCGAGAACGAGTTCACCAACTTGGTAACGAGTCCACTTATCAGTATTAGGCGAATGCACTTTATGCACGACAACATCAGCAAGCTTGAAATAGAGCGTGATTTTGTCAAAGAGTACGAAGCCAACACCTTTATTTCAGAGGCCAATGCCAAGCGTAATCAGCGTACGCCACAAGACGGTTATTTCCATTTTGACCCAATTGTTCGCGGGTTCTCTATTGATGAGTTGTTTCCAACGCAACACAGCTCAAACCTTAAGTTTTCTGTCACGACAACGGATGTCCCTGGATCGATACCTATCTTAGTGGAATCGGTAAAAGTCACACGTCCTGAAGTGCTGCAAAGTGGCACAGGCTAAGGAACGGCGATGAAAAGCTTCTTTGATGATCTCTTAGAGTTTGGGTCGGGTGCATTGGATTCCGTGGGGGAAAACGCGTCGTGGCTTTTTCCGAGTAATGACCAATCAACTAACCCAGATAAGACTCAACAACCGAATCATCCTGTCGTCGATGACAGAGGGAACGCCGTGACCACACCACAGGGGCAGCGTGAGGCTGATCAAACCTTGCTGTATGTCGGTGGCGGAATTGGTTTGGTGGTGGTGCTGTTATTGGGCGTACTCGCGTTTCGAAAATAGGGAGAAGGTCATGCCATTAGTGTTCTGGGTATTAGGCGGCGTAGGCACGGGCAGTCTTATCGGGATCAGCGCGAGCAAAGGAATAACCAAAGTGTTGTTTGTGGTGCTCATCATTGCCTCATGGATTTGGTTTAAAGGAGGACAATGATGCTCGGATCATTAACATCACTAACGGGTGGTGGCGGCTTGCAAGGTGGTATGGCAGGGCCAGCGACTTCTGGAACGTCAGGTAACACCACGAACAACAGTGGATTCGAAGGCGGGCACATCAGCATCGGTGAATCCAAAGGAATGCCGTGGTGGTTCATTGTGTTGATGGCGCTATTTGCGTTGTATGCGCTGTCGAAACGCTAGCCTACAACCCACGTCATGGTCGTCCGTTCAGCAACGGTTAAAACCGGTACTTAGAGACTACTACGAACAAGCACAAACTGAGGTAGCACAAGGCTTAGAGGCAACGTACCAAGTAAGTGACACTGTCATGTTATTGCGTGGTGAGCAGCTAAAAAACAACACCAAAGAGTTGGTTGTTGTGGGGCTGGCGGGAGAAATGGCCACCGGCACGTTGGCCGCCGTTGAGCATGCTAAACAGCATGGCTTTGATTCGGTACGAGCGCATTTTTATCGTGATGGTGCCGAGCGATTCATTGCAAGACGATTGAAATTACCGGTTCACGAAATTGAACGTCGCGGTGATGAACGGGTTTTACAAATAAGGTTAGCGGATATGGGTGGAAGAAGTTCTTCGAAAAGTCGTCAAAGCAACACCACAACGACCACGAATACCAGCAGCAGTGCTGCGGTGGGTCGCGATAATACCGGCGTGATGATGTCGGGCGTCAGTGACTCGGACATCAATTTGACCATGACCGATCATGGCGCAATGGCCATTGCTGGACGAACTGCAGAAGAAGCGTTTGATTTTGGCACCCAAGCCTTGAGAGTCAATGAATCGGTCGTCGGAGATTCATTGAACATGGTCGATAACTCGCTGCGCGTGGTCGACAACACCGTTGACGAAGCGTTTGGGTTTGGGGCTTCAGCGCTTGAAGAGCAATCCGAAGTGAGCCAATACGCGATTGATTCAATCAAGTCGATGGCAGGCCAACAAACGGAAACCACTAAAGCGGCGATCGCTTTGGCCGATGGTGCTAAATCTCGAGAGCAAACTGGTACCTCAGAATCGGACAATTCAATGTTGAAGAAACTGTCTCTCACAATGGGGATCATCGGCACCATTATCACGATCGGTGTTTTGATGGCAGGGCGCTCATCATGAAACAGACTCACACTCTTAAATCCGATCACACATTAACGTTTAACGCGGGTCAGTCCGGTAAGTACCTTATATTACGCGATACTACGCACTCGTTACTGCTGCAGGGCGATACGATGCGACCAGTCGAGATCTTTGGTGGTGACACCGTTGATGTGTCAGCGCTGGATAAGCTCGAATTACATAATCATCAGCCCGTAAATGTGACCTTTGAATACCAAGTGTCGGATTTACTGATCATGACTAAGGCTCAGAAAATCAGCGTTAACAATGCGCTGTTAGTCAGTGAAATTGAAAAGCCAATAAACGTTAGAAAACTACTCGATCCGGTTAAGATTAGTGACATTGTAACTCCGTTAAAAGTATCAGAAATACAAACACCTACTACGATTAGTCAGGTTCAAACACCGGTCAATGTCAATCGAGTGGCCGAACCAGTAACAGTCGACCAAATCACACAGCCGTTGACCGTTGAACGCATTCAACAACCGGTGAATGTTGAGGTCGGAAATGCGTCACTAAACGTGCAAGCGACCATCACCAATAGTGAACTGAAAGTCACGTCAGAGCCGGAACGTGTGACGTTCGCCAGAATTGGCAATGGCACCTTGTTAATGACGGGAGGCTATCAACGCATTCAAGAGAAAAGCGCGAGAAAGGCGCTCATCTTACAAGCTCTGGCCACTAATGAAGGCTCGGCCATCGTTCAAGGTTTCTTGGAGTTACGCCCGGGCGGGCATTTGATGCTCAATACCAATCAAGCCGTTAGCTTGAAAGGTACCGCAAGCGACCGCCTTAAAGTAGGAGAAGCGCTATGATGCTGTCATTAACCAATCCTGAGCCTAAGAGCCCTAATGATGATTTGTTGAACGTGGAAGCAAAACACGACAATCAGATGAAATTCATTTTCGGCTCAAATCGAAAGGCGACGTTCCCACTTTCAAGTCACGTCGAATTGCTCGATTTGACCATTAGGCGTTTTAAGCAAGCGCAAGCAACGCCACATAATCAGAGCAGTAGCTCTTCACGGATTTTGGCGAAACCTGGCATCGTTTATATCAGATTTCTCAGGGCTAACAACACGCAAGTGTCTTCTCGTCTCTTGTATCTGTATTTTGCCTCGAATTCCCTTTATGGCTATCCACTGTTTCTTATCAAACCGAAAGCCGCGACCAAGCTTGAGATCACCGTCTCCAACGTTGACGCCAGCGTTACGCTGCATTCGAGACTCCTAATGAAATCGGAGGACGAATGAGATGGATAGTGTTACTCGCCAGTGGCTTACTGGCTGGAGTGTATCTTATGAATAAGAAAACCATCGATGAGTCGGTCAGCAACTTTGTGTTGTCTGCTCGTAGCGAAGCCCGAATGCTCGGTGTTCATGGTGATTTGAAGAAAGTGGTCCGTAGAGCCTTACAGATCTCACCTTACGATTTCGGTATCACGGAAGGGCTACGTACCGCCAAACGCCAATACCAACTTTATCAGGAGGGCTTGAGCCAACTTGACGGTCACAAACGTCCAAGCCGCCATCAATCCGGCCATGCGATTGATTTCGTGGCTTACGATGAAAACAACAAGGTGACATGGGACTTTAAGTATTACGAAGCGATCAGCAAAGCCTTTAAACAAGCGGCTAGGGAGCTTGAAGTATCAATCATTTGGGGCGGTGATTGGAAGAGCCTTAGAGATGGTCCACACGTTGAATTGAATCGTTTGGTGTACCCATGATTAGCGCGTTACTGAATCTTGTGACCGGTGGCGTAGCGACGTATAAGCAGCTCAATCAAAACAAAGCTGAGGCGTTAAAGCGTAAAGATGAACTCGAAAATGAGAAGCATCAGGCGAGGGTGCGTCGATTACAAAATGGCGAAGAGCAGGCCAGTAACCTTGATGATATCAGCATTCGAGATAGGGGGTTTAAGGATGAATTTATCCTGTTAGTCGTCTTCGTACCAATCATCTTGTCTTTCATTCCCAATTACGCGCCATATGTAGAACAAGGCTTCAATGCACTGCAGAACATCCCTAACCCTTATTGGTTTGTAGTCGGTGCCGTTGTTGTCGATACGCTAGGCATGCGTGCCATGGTGCGATACCTACTTGAATACTACGCATCTCGATGGAAAACGAAGTGATGGCGTACATCGATGCGTTAATCATCGCTTTGATCACAGGTGGAGTCTCAAGCCTTGGCACGATTGCAGCTTTGAAAACAGACATCAACTGGATTAAACGAGTGCAGCAAGACCAAGAGCAACGGATACGAAAACTGGAGGATCCCAATGGCTAAGAAAGGTTATAAGTGCAAAGGCCGCCGACCAAACGGCCAACTTAAGAAAGGTTATACGCTCAAGAATGGGCGCGTGGTTAGGGTCAACACAACACTTAAGAAATACAAGAAACAACGGTAATTCACACCAATCAAAGGAGGTGCTTTCTTATAAAAATAGCTATTTTTATATTCAACTCATAAGGGCTTTAGTTTTTAGCATTTAGTTTCACAGCAAATGATTTAAATCACTGTTATAGATAAGGTTAATAGGTATAATCCTTTAACTTAAGGTTAAAGATCTCATCGTTTCAAGATTGTAGTCAACCACTAACTTCCACTTGGTAGCTCGCTAACTTCCTAAAATAGAGAATAACTAATGAAAAATTTCGAAATCGAATCGATGAAAGACCAGATTCATTTTGGTAAAACTAAAGAGTACTTTGAAGAAGTTCTAACTTCTTATCAAGTCGGGTCATATAGGTCATCTGTAGTGATGTTATGGGCTGTTTCAATTTCAGATATTGTATACAAATTACAATATCTAGTAGATTTATATTCTGATGCCGCAGCAAAAGAAATTTTGGATGAAGTTAGGGCTATTCAAGATGAAGATGCTAGATCTTCAAGTTGGGAGTTAGGTATTGTTGATAAGGTTTTCAATAAAACGAATCTTATAGATAGCGCAGAATATGAAAATATTCGATACCTGCAAAAGCAGCGACATTTATGTGCACACCCAGTACTTAGAGGAAACTTAGAGCTTCATAAACCCAATAAAGAAACCGTACGCTCTTTGATTCGAAACACATTAGAAGGGTTGCTTATAAAACCACCATTTTATACGCAAAAAGTCATAACTGAAATACTAGAAGATCTTGATGAATCAAAAGAAGCCTTGAATACTAAAGAGAAAGTTAAGAGGTATATCGAAAGCCGCTACTTAAATAGAATGACAGATGAGGTCGAGTTTGCTCTATATAGAACGCTATGGAAATTGACATTCAAAGTAGCTAACGATAAATGTGATGAGAATAGAATACTAAATCTAAACGTAATTAGAGTAATAACAAGCCGCCACAAAAATAAGTTAGCTGACCTTATTGTTGCTGACCAAGATTATTACAGTAACATCGCATCCAATGGAAACCCATTAGATTACTTAGTCCACTACTTGTCCATGAATGAATCGTTTTATGTACTTTTGACTGAGGACGCAAAATTGAAAATTCAACATGCGTCAGAAAATACGGATGTAGGACGCACATGTGGTTGGTTTACTCGAGGTGACTTATTAAATCATTTTGATTATTTGACTACTTGGATAGAGAGTGAAGCATACCCCGATTTTTCAGAGTCACAATGGAAATACTTGTCTGAGTTATCGGACAGTGAAGAGTGGGAAATGCAATATGCCAAACTGATATCTTCTTATTACTGTCGTAGTGGGGGCTTTGATACTGCTGACTCAAGGTTTACTAACTGCTTACTACCAAACCTACGGTTTTTCAATAAAGAGTCTGCAGAATACTTATTACAGAAGATCGAGGGGAACAATCAACTTTATTGGCGTAATAGAGCTGGTATAGATCATAAAAAAATCAGGGAAAATTTTAATAAGTTTCTTCCCGCAGACTTCGATTATTCAGTTTATCCTCACTTTGATGATGACACAAAACCAATTGAAGCAGGTAATTAGAAAGCATTTAGAACTGATTTACATACGTGTGTCAAACTCTCGATCTCTCAGATTTGACACACTCTGCATCATCCTTAAGTGGTATTAGATGTTTGGGTAAGTATATGAGATTTACATAAGAGCTTTGGCATTCAATCTGTATGTAACCATTAAGTAACAGTTTTATTTAAGTATATATTTGTATCTTTTCGCTTTTGCTAAAAATAAATATATAGACCCTAAGTTTAAACAGAGATTTTGTATCTAACAGCTGTTATGCACTTTTGGAGGTATTATTGCAAAATTATAGAGATAAAGTCTGGAAAGAATCACCAGAAGTTATTAGAAATTATTATGAAAACATAGAGAGCTATCATCTTTTATGTAAAGAAGTTCATTATATTTTACAAAAGAGCTTGTCTAAAACGGAAATTGAAGTAGCTTCGATTTCTTCACGAAGTAAATCTTTGGAAAGCTTTTGTGAAAAAATTCATCGAAAACAATATGGAAATCCATTTGAATCTATTACTGACTTTGCTGGTACACGGGTAGTATTCTTGTATGAGCAAGATCGTAGTGCTATTGAAGAACTAATCGAAAAGTCATTTGAAATAGTTGAAAAAGTCGATAAAGTTCAAGATTCAGAAGTAGATAGGTTTGGCTATGGCGCTCTTCATTACATCGTGCAACTAAAAAAGAGTTATGTAGGTGAACGCTATGATGAAATCAGAAACTATCGATGTGAAATTCAGGTAAGGACAATCCTTCAAGATGCATGGGCTTTAGTTGCGCATCATTTGAGTTATAAACAGGAATCCGACGTCCCTAAGCATCTTAGACGCAAACTAAATGCACTTTCAGGTCTGTTTGAAACAGCAGATGACCAATTTCAACATATCAGAGACGCTAGAAGAGCATATCAATCCAAAGTCGCGGAAGCGATAGATCACAGTGATGCACTTATAATGTCTCAAGATATTGAATTGGATAGTTTGCTAGCTTTTCTGAAGTTAAAGTTTCCAGGGCGCATACTTGATAGTAGTTCTGATATTTCTGAACTTGTTAAAGAGGTTAGAACACTTGGTGTTAAGAACTTGAAGCAGCTTCAAGATATTTTGGATAAGACGGAGCGCGCTCGACAAGAGTGTGAAGCTGCTTATCCGCCATACGATCCAGTTAACGATGTAGATACTATTTATACAGCGGTGGGTGAAACTAGACAGGCTCTACAGTTTATTTTTGATGAGTACATAGACAGGCTTTCTGATTTTAGCGAGGAATTTGCTTCAACTTCGAGAAATCATAAAAATGAATTCTCCTATTTGATAGAAAACAAATAGCAAAGTAACTCCCTTGTCTTGGCATCATCCGTTTAAAGTTAGATTTCTTGAATGATGTGACTTTATGCCCTTCGTTTGGTGTAACAAACGACGAAATTATGTTGTTCTCACCTTGATAAATCACGTCATCTAGTGAATAAACACTATGCGAAAACAATAGTGTTTATTCATAATTTCAAATTTTTAGAGTTTAGTCGGTATCATTATTTCTACCCTAATCGCTTTAGGTTCGAACCTAATAATGCCAATGATTGGTAATTGGCTGGTAAATAGGTGCTCTGTATTTCGAGTTAAGCTCTTTTTGAGGACCGTTAACGTGGTCTAATTACTAAAGCGAGTAAGCTTACCGAGGGCATAAGAAGCTAAACAGAGTTCGTCGCGCTAAAGGATAAAGGGCTAGGGGATGTGTTCCAGTTCAAATCTTCCTGCTCAACTAAACAGTGTACTTATGGTTACCACGCTGGAAAAGTCGAATTCATTTATTGGATTCTGCTTTTTAAATTAAACATTTGCACCTAATCGCACTTGATTGCATAAGAATACCCCCCATATATGTATGGTTAAGTTATAGATTGTGGAGATATAAATTGGCTAAGATAAAAACACCAACATCGCTATCTACAGCATTCAACATCGACCCTAAACAGTTAGATGTGTTGGGGGTAGTAGATGTTCAATTGGATGTAGATACGCGTTTGTTTATCGATCCTCTCTTGTTATTTCAAAGTTCTCATATTGAAATGAGCAGACAAGCAACCGTCGCTTATGAAAGTAGGTTTGGCGAAATTATTAAGTTATTAAGTAAATCCAAAACAAAAAATGATGTGTGTTGGAAAGCTGCAAAGAAAAAATTTAACTTTTCAGAAGTAAGTAATACTTGCCTAGGCTATGGAGCGTCTGTTCGTGGTTCTGGATTCGGACCAGAGCTTATTGAAGCTACGCTAGATACTGCTAAAGAAATAATCGACTTGGGTATTGATGATGTTGATATGTTTATGGCACTCGCATTATTCGAGGATGGAATTGGTCCTGACCGTATAAGTGATATGACCACCAACATCATTATTGATGCGCTCGTAGCATTTACATCGAGAGTCAATAGAACTTTAAATCTCCCGACAAAACAATTCAAAATAAAGAACCAAAGTTATGAATTGGTTGAGAGTCCCATTACTGGGGAAGGTATTTTATTAGTTCCTTGTGATGTTGTTAGAGCTTTACCTTTTGCAGCCGATTGGAGTGATATAGGACGAGTAGCACGTGAAAATGAAGAGCTTCGTGAACAACTGAACCAAAAAATCGGTGGTATTTGGACGTCGATGACTAGGAAAGAAAAAGATCAAGCCAAAATAGCAGCGCTACAAAGCAAAGCGTCATTCGAAACGTTGTTGGAATTGGTACAAAGTGCTGCCCCTGAACCATATGATTTCCATACTGACAAGGAAGGGGAAATATTTTGGCGTAAGCTTCTTACATCTATAGCGTTAAATCATCCTAAAGACCTTTCTAAGTTTTCAAACAAAAAATTAACTCTTGATGATGTTGATGCCATTGTTCAAGAAATTTTAGAACAGTTCCAAGACTTGATTGAACACAAAGGCTTGTGGAAAGAGCTTTGGGCTGAAGATGGTAAACCGAGAAAAGAAAAGGCAGCTCAAAGGTTATTATTTGCTGTTGCATACAGCTATTGTAAAGCTAACGATTTGGACTTATCTCCTGAAGCTGATTCAGGGAATGGTCCAGTAGATTTTAAGTTATCTCAAGGTTTTGGTTCTAAGGTAGTAGTTGAAATAAAACTTTCAACTAATGGTAGCGTAGTCCATGGTTATGAGAAGCAATTAGAAATCTACAAAAAAGCTGATGACACCGAGAGAGGATATTTCCTGTTGATAGATGTTGGTTCTATTGGAAAAAAATACGCAAAAGTTCAACAACTAAGAGATCAGCATCTGCAAGATATAGGCGTAGCCTCTAAAATTATTTATGTTGATGGGCATCAAAAGGCATCAGCTAGCATAAGATAGCTAACTAGTGGTGAGATGGCAGGTCGAAGCCTTGGAGAGCGAGTAACGTTATTAGGTGTGGGTGTTGTGTTTGCTGTTATTTGAATTTGGTGGGCACCCAAGGTTTCGCCGGCATACGGCGACCGCCACGAAATGGCAACGGATGCTCTTTAGGTGGGTAAAACTTTGGGGAATCGATTCGACCGTGGCGTTCGACGAGCTGACGATGTTCGTCGCGCCAATACGCAAAACTGAGCAATTCTTTCGGATTAAACTCGCGTCGTTCAGGCGTGATCAAGGTGGCACGGTCAAAGTGCACCTTAAATCCATTCCAACGATGGTCTAATGGCAAATAACCGCGAGCGTGGATGTTCATCAATTTTTCGGCCATCGGGTTCACAGGGACTTCACCTGAGAGCCAACGTTGGACCGTGATCGGTTGAACATGAAAAAAGGCCGCGGCGTCGTGGATATCATCAAAGTGATGATGCACGAGATCCGCAAAGTGTGGCGTGAGCATGTGATCTCCTTCAAAAATTAAGACAAGCGTGCAAAGTTTTTTTCCTCCTCATAAAGTGTGTTTGTAGTAGAAAGTCTCTGGAAACGGCGACACGTCAGCGTAAAAATCAGAGACACGAAAACCAAGTATAGCCAACAATATTGAACGCAACGTGCATAAACGTGCAGCCAAAATCCATAAAACCCACGACATTAAGGACTTAATCCGGCGTTGTGTGCAAAATTCGTAAGGACTAAGGCACTGAAACCCCTCAGATTTCACATACAATCACTGCGTATTATGGTGATGAATTATGTTGAGGGTCTGCCAAGGGCCTAGAGCATACAACAACGTGGGCGAGGGATATGCTCAATTAGAAAGGCCAGCTTG